>JALZHU010000327.1 GCA_030860695.1 Actinomycetota bacterium | reverse complement strand
GAAATGGACGGTCTTTCACCTCCATCCGCAACAACAGCGCCTCGTGGCGCACACGAATAGGACATAGAGCCGGTGGAGCAGCAGCGTGTCGACACAGAAGAAGTCGGTGGCGAGAATGCCGTGGGCTTGGGCGGCGAGAAACTGGCGCCAGGTGGGGCCGTCTCGGCGAGGTGCGGGGTCGATACCGGCTCGCTTGAGGATCAGCCACACGGTGCTGGGCGCAAGCTGGTAGCCGAGACTGGTGAGTTCACCGTGGATCCGTCGGTACCCCCAGGAGGCGTTCTCCGAGGCCAAACGTAGGACCAACCGGCGCAGTTCGGGTGTGCGGCGGCGGCCGGTTCGGAGACGTCGAGGCTGGGTCCAGCGTCGTTTCACCAGGTTGCGATGCCACCGCAAGATGGTGGCGGGGGCAACAATCCGATGCAGTCTGCAGCCTGGGACAGTAACCAGCCAGCGCCGCGAATACCGCCCGGTCGGCCCAGGACAGACGCGGTCTGCTCACCTGACGACGTAACACGGCCACCTCGTGTCGGAGGACGAGGATCTCGGCGTTCTTCGATCGTGAGCTGCGGGCTAGCAGTCCGAGCCAGGCCACGAGATGCCGGAAGACCAGATACAGCAGTCGCAGTGCCACGGCGGGCGATCATGCCCGACAACCCTGTCCAGCGACGCCGCAGGTCAGCGTCATGGATGACCAGTTCGGCACCCACAGCCCACCACCTGATGCGAGAGGCCACATCCCTGCACATGCAGTCAGGAAGAATGAGTCCGTGAGGGTCAGATGTCGATGCGACACTGCTGTTTTGTCGCGTGGTGAACAGGGTTGGCCTCCGCGTGCACGCACCGCAGGAATTGAACCCAGGCTCCACACGTGAGTTGCCGCGCTAGTCGGTGGCCCCGCCAGCTGGAGCAGGGTCCGCGTCCGGTGCTCACTGACGTTGAGTTGTCGAGCTACCGTGCGGCGCTGCACCGCCTGGCCCTTGGCCTTGGAGTCGGCGAGTAGCCGCTGCACCCGCTCGATCAGGTCGTGCCCTGAGGACTGGTCACTGGACATGCGGCTCGGGCCGTACTAGACCGGTGCCCCGGCTCATCTTCTGGGGTTAGGTGTGGTTGATCAAGAGTAAGGCCGGCGCCTACGGTGAAACACCCCGGCAGGGTCTAATCTCGACACGAGAAGTTAAGCCCGTAGGAGCCAAATCTGGGCGCCACACCGGCCGTCGGCCGCCTGTTAGGTCTGCCCGCTAGCTGCCACCATCGGACAGTCCTGCCATGATCGCGGGCTTCCCGGTGTGACCCCGATCGGATTCCTTCGGGACAGCCGCTGTGACGGAATGTTCGTCATGCCGTGGGGCGGGTGCGGAGCTCGTCGATCAGTTGGTCGCGCAGCGTGGGCTCGGCAGCGGCGAGAGCGATGAGGGCTCGTACCAAGTTTCCCTTGGAAACCCGGCGGCCGAGCAACCGGCGGATGTCCAGGGCGAGCTGATCGAAGTCAGCGGCGGCGTCGGGTTCAAGCAGGACGGTGAACTTGCTGGGTGGGGGCGCTTCGGTGGGTGCTGGCGTCGAGGCGCTGTTGGGGGCCGCTGTCGCGGTGGGACTGGGTGGGGTGGTGCCCCCCCGCTGGTCGCGCAGGTCTGCGGCCCGGTGGATCATGGGCTGTCCTTCCTCAGCTGGGTGAGCACCTGGTCGTAGTCATGGCGTCGGTGCGGGTGGGTGCGATGGGCCAAGACGGAGCGCTGTGCATCGACGAGCTCGATGGAGCTACCGGGTGGGCGTTCGCGTGCTGCCTCAAGGATTTCCAACGGTGATCTTTATTGCGGTGGGGTGGGCAGCGGTTGGGCGGCTCGGGCGCGATGCAGCAGGGCGGCGACTACGGCGATCGTGGAATCCTCCCGGCCGGTGAGCCACTGTAGGGTGTCCCGTTCGTAGTCGCTGACGTCAATGCCGGTGAGTGGGGTGAGCAAGGCGTCCATCCCATCGACGCGCCGACGGTCCCACCACTGCTGGACAGTCTCGTTCTGCCCTTGTTCACCAGCGATGTCGCGCTGGTTGTAAGGCGGGCGGACGCGCAGCGGTGCGCTGGTGATCGGTCCGTGCGCTGTCTGGGTCATCATATGTCCCAGTATGCCGTCAAGCCGCCATGCCGTCAAGCCGCCGTGCCGTCGAGTGGGGACTCGGCCCGTCCCAGCCAAGATCGATGACCGCAAGATCGACCGGCGTAACAAACACCGCCGCATGATCAGCAGGCCACCGATTCACAGGACGCTCGGACTTGGCCCTAGGGAGACGCCATAACTGTGGTGGTCAGGTGGTCCTCGGGCTGCTTACCCCCATACTGATCCACAGTGTGTACACAACGGGCTGGTCACGGCGAACACCGCTTTCACGACCGCCGGTTCCGGCGGTGTTCGGGCCCTACTCGGCGGACCTGAAGGCAGGATATTGCACCGGCTGAGCCGCTGGGCTGCCCAGCCGGTGGTGCAGCTTCAATTCCCCAACGTGTTCGCTTGCCAGCCGGTCGGAACCACCGTCTGCCCTGACGGCAGGCCGAGGTCTATGCCCTGGACATTGCTGCCTGGGCGCTCTGCCAAGCCTGCAACACCTCGGTGGGCAGTCGGCCGCGGGCGCTGACGTTGTGGCCGTTTTTCTTGGCCCACTCGCGGATCGACTTCAGCGTCTCGCGGTTGTAGCCGTTGGTGCGACCGGTACTTTTGATGGCTCGGCCTGGGCGGGGGCCGCTGCGAGGCCGTCCACCGATCTTTCGACCTGCTTTGGTATACGGGGACAACGCATCGTGCAGCTTCGTGCTGTTTTCGTCAGTCAGGTCCAGCTCGTAGGTCACGCCATCGAGGGCGAATTCGACTGTGCTGATGTTCTCGGCCTCCTCGTCAGTCAGATCGTCGACTAGCGTGACTATGGTTTTCTGCGCCATGGGTCAATCCACTTCCTCGATCTCGTTTAGGCGTTGCGCACCTTAACGCACCCACTTGTCACCTCGCAAACAGGCACGGTAACAACGGCACCAACGGAGACGGCCAACGCGTTTACCCGCCGCGTCCGCTTGCCGCGGTCCCGGTTCAGGTTGCCGGTTCCCGCTTCCCTGCCAGAGTTATCACGCGCACTGATGCGTAGGCGGATTGCTGCTTCGGGCAAGGAGGGTGCTGATGCGGGCACAGATGCATTGATGAACGACAAAAAGTCAGACAGACTGCGCTGATGCGTCATCACCCCGTCGACTACATTAGCCGCACTCCGGGTTCGCCCGGAGACGACACCTGGCCATGAGCTCACAGATCCAGTCCCAGGCGGGTTGCGCCGCCTTGCGTAGCACCAGCAGGCAGGGAACGTGATCCGCTGAGGTCCCCCCGGCGGGTCCGGGTCGTGACTCCATCCGCTGCGCGTCGGCGATCCGCTGTCAGCAGCACACATAGAGCAATATACGAAAATATGCAGGGGGAGCGAGGGTGCGACTGCGTGGCTGCGGTATCTACCAGATGGCAGGGCTCGTGACCCGACGCTACCTGCGGTGCTCTTCGGATCCTCGTCGCCCTGCTCATGCCTTTTCCCTAAACGCAGAGTTGGCGCCCTCAATCGCGACGCCTAGGTCCTCTGCGCCTTTGCACAGCCCAAGCGGCCGACCCGTGCACTGGTACTTCCGGCTCGGTCTTACCTACCGACACGCGAGGAACTGGGGCGAAACCTTTTGGCCGCCGCTGTGTTCAATACCGGGCCGGTTTAACGCGCCGACCTGACTTCCAGACACCCACGGGCGTTCCAAGATCGTTTCTTCTGGTGCCGTGATTGGTCCGGTGACCCAAGGTAGGTGATCTTCGGCGTGTCGCGCCGGTAGGCGAACGAAGCTCCGGTAGGACGAGCGTCCTTCCACAGACCTCGTTGCCACCGGAGCTTCGTTGCTGGTTCATCGTGCCATTGCCGAGTCGTATGCGACAGCGATCGAGGGATTGCCGTCGGGATCAACAACTGATGCTGAGCTGCCAGCTGCCGCGCTGGCGGGGGGTGATCTGCTGCAACGGTTGTCCGGGGTGTCCGATGGGCGGTCGGAGCAGGGGCGAGATCAGCCGGTCGCTGCCGTGCTCACGCTGTGCGCGGCGGCGGTGCTGGCCGGGATGCGGTCGTTCACCGCGATCGCCGGATGGGTGACCGACGTGCCCACCGAGCTGTTGGCCCGGCTGTATGCCCGACCCGCCACCTACCCGTCGAAGACCACGTTGTGGCGGGTGCTCACGGGAGCCGACTCCGCGGCGGTGGATGCCGTGGTCGGTGCCTGGCTGGCCGAACACGCCGGGCTCAGCGAGCCGACCGGCGCGGCAGGCGACGATCACGGGGTGGTCGCTGTCGCCGTCGACGGCAAGACGGTGCGTGGCGCGGTTGACGCCCAGGGTCAGCGGGTGCATCTGCTGGCGGCGGCGACTCACCAAGACAACCTGGTGCTGGGCCAGGTCGAGGTCGGCGCGAAAACCAATGAGATCCCCATGTTCGCCCCGCTGCTGGACAGCCTCGCCTCCACCGGTGTCGATCTGGCCCACGTGGGGATCACCGCGGACGCCCTGCACGCCCAGCGCGGCCACGCCGAGTACCTGCCCGAACGTGGGGCGGAATTCGTGTTCACCGTCAAGCACAACCAGCCCGGACTGTTCGCCGCACTCGACGCGCTGCCCTGGACAACCACCCCCATCGCCGCCCGCGACATCCAGCGCGGCCACGGCCGGGTCACCACCCGCACCATCCAGGTCCTGCCCGCCCCACCGGATCTGCCGTTCCCGCATGTCAACCAGGTCTGGCTGATCGAGCGCTACGTCACCGACTCGACCGGGGGCCAGTCCGCGGTTGCGGTACTGGGCGTGACCAGCCTGACTCCCGCCCACGCGGCCCCCGAACGACTCGCCGGGCTGGTCCGCGACCACTGGGGCATCAAAGCCCTGCACTGGCTACGCGACACCGTCTACCGCGAGGACGCCTCCACCGCCCACACCCGCTCTGGACCCCGCGTCATGACCGCGCTTCGCACCCTTTCCATCGGAGCACTTCACCTGCTCGGCCGACGCGACATCACCGAAGCGACCCGCTGGGCAACCCGATCCATGGACCGCCCATTCAAGATTCTCAAGCTCATGAATTGATCTTGGAACGGCCGTGTCCAGACACCAACGAAGTGGACAGTTCAGCGAGTACGTGGATGTCGGCCAGCGGTCGGCGTCGAGTGTAAGTACGTCGGCCTTGTACCCTTCGGCCAGTAATCCGCTTCGCGGGGCTGTTGCGTTGATGGAGCGTGGATAGACTTCCGGCGCTACTGACGTTCCTGTGGGTACCGGCTCATGATCGATAAGGGCGCACGCCGCGCTCCGTCTAGGGTTTCTGGCCTTCTACAGTCAGAGACGATCAAG
>JALZHU010000326.1 GCA_030860695.1 Actinomycetota bacterium | reverse complement strand
GGACAACACGGTCAGCGAATCGATGGCGCGCACCCAAAATGACGCCGACGGCATCCGGTTTTTCGGCGTCGGTCACCGGGTGATCGGAAACACGATCAAAGACATCAAGGCCAGCGGCTACGGCGACGAGGGTCCGCACACCGATTGCTTCCAAACCTATGACACCGACCGCGACCCACCCGTCTCCGACGTCGTCATCGCCGACAACGTCTGCACCAACGTCGACGTCCAGTGCCTGATCGCCACCATCGACGATCGCCGTGCCCGCCGCGCCCCGTCGGAACAGCCCGCGATCATCTTCGAAGGCAACACCTGCGCGGTCAACGGTTCCCAGGCTGTCTTGTTACGGAACTTCCCCGACGTCGTCGTGCGTAGTAACAGGTTTTCCGGTCGTGGTGACCGCGCGGTGCAACTCGACGGAAAGTCCACCGGAGTTGCCGTGATCGACAACATCGTGACAGGTCGGATGCGCCCGTTCGAGATCGACCGGCAGTCCGAGCCGGGATTCCAAGAATCCGGCAACACCCTGCGCTGAACCCTCAGCCGGGTGCGCCGTACCGACGCACCCGGCTGAGGTCACCACACCTGATGACATCACCAGCGCGGCGATCTATACCCTACGGTTGCTGGCTGGGCGCATCCTTGCAGCTAACGGGGAGATCGACGACCTGGTTCAACGGATCACCAACACGATCACCCTGCACTGCCCAACGTTGCAGACCCGCCGCGGCGTCGGTCCCGACAACGCCGCCGCGTTGCTCATCGCCGCCGGCGACAACCCTGACCGACTACGCGCTGTGTGGCCTCAGCCCCCTGGAAGCATCCTGGAGGCAAGACCAGCCGTCGCCGCCTGGAACCGCGGTGGCGACCGACAAGCCAATTCCGCGCTCTATCGCATCACCTTATCGCGGCTGCGCTGGGATGCCCGTACCCGCGACTACCTCGCCCGCGAGATCTATCAGATCATCACGTTCCCACCCGAAGCCGAGCCATCGGCGGCTTGACATCCATAGGGGCATCAGTGCCACCACGCCTATAAGCGGCGATGGTGGGCCCATCGCGGATGCTGATGTGGGCGCCGGTGAGGTAAGCCGGATACGTCGCAGATCAGCTCAGCAGCCCTACCCAAGACGTTGTCGTGTTGTCCTGGCCCTGCCGATCGCAACACCGCGGTACCGCGTATTGCCGATGTTCCCAGCAGCCAGCGGCTGTGAACAGGCCAGGAATTAGCCAAGGTGGACTTGGTCCGACCTGAAGGCCACCGTTGTGGCTGGTAGTAGCGCTGCTTGGCGATGGCTGAACCCCAGACCGGCTATGTCACGCTGCTCGCCGTCGGTAGGGGTTGGTAGCGGTGAGGTAGGTGTGGCCAAACGCCGCCAGGTCAGCGTCCATGCCGACAGAGCAGGTGTGCATACGCACCCACCGGCCGTCAGGCAAGACACGATCAACAAAACACAGGGTGTCGCAGTAGGGGTAGTAGGAGCACATGTCACTCACCGGCCTCATCGAGCTGGGGCCACACACCGCGTGATGTTCGATAGATGTGATCATCACCGTCGAGGTTGTCGTCCATGCCGCTCACCATCCGCGCCAATCCCCGACCACGCTCGGGTCGGCTTGCCAGCGGCGGTCACCGGTAAGGCCGCCGCGGTCGCTAACGCCACTGCTGGCACCTCCATCGAGGCGTTGATGGTCAGTTCCATGACGTGTTGCCATCCAGGGGTGGGTCAGCTGTGCCGTAGAACAGAGTTGACCTCCTGGTGGGCTGATACACCCCTTCACCTTCCAACCAGCACAGCGGATCGCGCGGAACTGCCCATAGTCCGTTCACGCATCACTGCCCCAGCGCGCCATCACCTAGCCTGCTGTCGATCACCGTCATCGGTCATGATCGACTGGCATCGACATCCCGCCGTCGATATTGATCCCCTCACCAGTGGCTTGCGTTGAGAATCAAAGCCCACGGATCGGCGGTGACCCGCGGCACCACCAGCGCTTGCCCACCCCGCGAGGTCGAGTCACACCGGGACCCACCTTCTGCGCGGCACCGATGCAGTAAGCGGCCATCTCACCGGAGTTGGTCTGCCCTTCCGCCCTAAAGCACCGCTGCGGTGATGGGTTGGGCTCGAGGTAGGACCCCGGAGTCACGATGATCACCTGAAACCTGATCGCAGTAGTCGTGACCGACAGCGCGTATCTAAACGGGGGTCGCGTCGACTCGTGTCTTTATCCAACACAAGTCGCCGCCCTACCCGGGCACCGCCGCAAAACACCCGTCAGAAAGATCAGGCAACATGCCGAACTACCACGTCACCGTCCACGGCACCGATCGCGAAGCGATGGCTGATCTCGGCCGTGCTCACCACGTCTATGTCTACCGCCAGACGCTCATCGATGAAGGCCTGGGTTACCGGGTCAGCGCGCTGGCTGACGAGCAGACCATCCTGCGGTTACAAGGGGCCGGCTACCAAGTCGAACGACACGACGACGTCCACCAAGTAGTCCAACACCTCCGACACCATGCAGCGTTCGGTCAGCACGGCCATTCCTTCGCGCCAGTCACCCGTAAGCGTGTGGTGCTGCTGCCACACGCCCAGATGAAGTCTCCGGACGCCCGAGCCCATGACCGCCGCGCATCGAAATGGCCACTGGTATGAACAAAGACGGTTACGCGCGGCAATATCCGCCTTTCCCGATAGTCGATGACACACCGCACAATTGGGGCCGAAATTCCTGTTCATCGGCCCGTCCATTGCGCTACCTGCTGCCCTATCCCAGGCGACGCCGCCGCCAAGGATCGCATCGGGAAAGTCCGCCGGGAACCGTCTCCGTCCGTCCCGGCGCGGCCGACCGCAGCCCGATATTCGCCCTAGTCTGCTGCGGTGCGGCATTCCATCCTGACCGGCGGCCACTATGCGCCATCAGCTTACTGGGCCAGCGACCGCATTGACGCGAAACTGTACCCAGCGGCATCGTCGCGAGACCCTGCGGTGACTTTTGTAGTCATGTAGCCGACCTCCGGCCTGTGCACGTGATGACGCGAAAGACACGCGGTTAGCGCGGACACTGTCAGACTATTGGCATACCAGGGGTTGTGAATGTTGGTTAGTGACGTCTTTGCCAGCGACTTAAGCAGTCTTAATGACCTTGACGACCTGTCCACATAGGCTAGCGACGATCAAGAAAAGCTCAACCAGTCACACAACCACCACAGCGCAGGCCCTCACCGATGGCGACGACGAATCCGCTGAGCCTGCGTAGACCACGCCATCACCGGGCAGTCCTCAAGCGCAGTTCGTAGACGAGACGTATGTGAAGCTCGCCGGACGGTGGGTGTATCTATATCGGGCGATCGATCAGTACGGCCAGGTCATCGACGTGTTAATGTCGGAAAAGCGCGATCTGGCGGCCACCCGCCAGTTCTTCACCCGCGCCCTCGAACACGGCTCACGTCCGACCGAAGTAACCACCGATCAGACTCCCGCATATCCGCGAGTGAACCGCACCGTTCCACGGTGTCAGTTCGAGCGCGCCGAGCACATCGGCATAGGCGTGAAGAGCGTCAGCGGGAAGCGCAGCGATCTAGTCGGCAGCTTCGGGATAGACGACGATTCGGTACACCTACACGTGCTCGCCCAACCGCTGGCGAATCAGAGCCTTCATGTCCTCACCCGACACACTGCCGGGCGGGGCCTTGCCGGTCGCCAGCGTATGCGTCGCAGTGGCTAGCAGACGGTAGTAGCTCCCAGGCTCTTTCAGCTCGGCGTAGGCGAGGTGTCGCCACTTGTTCAGCAAGTCGTGCACCCCGGCAAGGTCCTTGGTTTGCTTAGCGCGCTCCAGCACGATCTCCCACTCGCGGTCGAACTCGGCAGCCACGTCCGGTGTCAGGCACGCACGAATCGCCACCGGCTCGGTAGCCGGTGAAACCGGATCACCGTCTGGCAGCGGCGCAGCAGGAGAAGCCATGCACACCACACCCTAACCACCCGGCCTGACACCCGGCTGATTGCTCAGACGGTCAATGGAGACGGCCCCGTCTCACAGCAGGATCGACGTGCCCGGCTGGTCAACGGCACCCAGCAGTCGCACGTCGCTTCTCAGCATGGTCAGACGTCGTCCGCTCATGCAGCCCGAGCGAGATGCGGACCTCGACTCTCTTCCATAGCAGCAAAGAGAAGGGAACTCGTACACCGGAAAAGCATGAATGCCCAGGCTATCGACCTAGGCATTCTCGGTGGAGCTACTTGCCGCTTACTCGCACTCAACGCAAGCCGCTGACCTGCGACTTTGCCACATCGTGGCGCTCTCCAGTCCGGGGTGTGCCCCGAGACCGAGCGCGAAGCGTCCGTAGAGCTTGCACGACCGCTTCGATGAACCGCGAAGGCCACCGACGCCTCCCACAGTTTGAGTCTTACCGGTACTCAATCGGTCCGGTCTGCAATCGATGCCATGAGCGCCTCGAAGTCACGGGCTGGCATAGTCTTCAACGCGGTATGGAATTCCGTAACGGCTGCCGCCTCTTCTCGGAGTGCCTGGTCGCCCTGCACCACGAGGTACCGGAAGATCTCTACACCAACGCCCGAAATCGCCACGGCCTCATTCCGTTGTCCCAGCTTAGCGAGATGCGCGGCTAAAGCCATAATAACTTGTGCGAAGTGGCGACGGTCGGCAACCGAGTCCACGGGGTCAAGCGTTTGGTATAAAGTGACGGCTTTGCGGGCGCACGCCACCGCAACATTTGTTTCGTTCAAGCAGGCTGCCAGAGTCCGAGGCGGGCGAGAGCGAAGGCAAGCAACGTTCGATGCGGGGCGGAAGTGACAACGGGCATGCTCTGCAGGATCGTTACGGACTCGTTAGTGACGGCGCGAGCTTCTTGATATTGCCACTGCTTCGCTAGCTGCGCTCCCAGGTTGAGTAGCGACTTGGCTAGATCGATTTGGAAGGCCGGGTTGACTTCGGCCATCGTTCTGTAGAGCGTTACGGCTTCTCGGATGGCTGCCAGTGCCTCCTGCTCTCGCCCGGCCTTGAACAGGTCATCCGACCAGTTGCACACCACTAGAGCCAGATCCGGTGAGTAGGCATCCGGGTCCTCCTCAGCCAAACGGCGAAAAATTTGCACCGCCTCGGTTGTTGCTTCTACTGCATGTTTGACAGATCCGCGGTGGGATAGTCGGTTGCCCAGGTTTGTCAGTGCGTGGCCGAGATGCGCTGAGGACTCCCTGTCTTCCCCTGCTAGTATCCGTCGAGCGTCTACCGCCAGGCGCGCGAATTTGGTCGCCTCCTGCTCGTCTCCGAGATGGGCTACGGGGTCGCGGTAGGGACCGCCCTTGCGGGCGGCCCCCCGCACAGATCCCAGCGTGCGGGACTACCGCACTGGGCTCCTGCCTCAGGTTCTGGCGGCAAAGCGCACTTCTGGGAAAGGAT
>JALZHU010000064.1 GCA_030860695.1 Actinomycetota bacterium | reverse complement strand
GGCCCGCACCGAGGGTCGCGCCGGCGGGACCCGGGCACCGTGACGCCGGAGCCGGCCAACCCAGAACTGCGCGTGCCGTGCCTCAGCCGCACCCAGGCGGCGGTACACCTGCGCCAGCCCAGCGTTGGGCTCCCCGTCCGCCATCGCGCGGTAGATCGCCGCTCCGTCCACCTCATCGCGGAAGTTACGGCGCCAACGTTGAACGTCCGCCTTGCCGACCACGCGGTCCACCTCGACCACCCTCCTCAAGGCTCCCCGACCCGCCTCTGCCGACAGCGCAACGACGCAGGCCGCGCGGTACTTCCCGCTGTGAGGTTCAGCCGGCGGCTCTGGCCGTCGCGAGGCGGCCTTACCGCTCGTCGAGTCCATTGACGGTGCACGGAAGAATTTGATCGTCTTGCCACCGGAGTTTTCCGGCGCGACATGCGTGAATGGGGCTGTCGCACCCGCGGCTGGCGGGCTCCCGTCGGCCGGGTCGGCATCGGCGCTGTCCCCAGAACGCGGTTGGGGTGGAACGCTTACGGCATGCTTGCGCTCCCCACTTACGGTGCGTTTAGGGGTGTAGGTAGGCCAGCTAATCCAGTCGCAACCCGGTCGGACCGTCGAGGTCAGGGAAAGCAAAGGCGCAACATGGACATTGACACAGAAGGTGACACCGACATTCGCACGGAACGTCCAGAGGTGTACGAGCCGCCAATGCTCGATGAGATCGGTGGGTTCACTGCGCTGACTCGCTTCGAGAGCGCTGGCAGCACACTCGACCGGTTTGGATTCTGGAGCTAGCGTGCCGTGCGCTCGTCTCTTGGTCTACCTGACTGCGGCCGAGCGTGGTTTGTGGTCCTTCCCGACTGCGATGCCGCCCATGGCATAGCTGCGGCCTTGGACCGGCACGCGCCACAGACATTGCCACATTCCTCGGGTCGACCGTGGCTGGTGGGCTGCTGGGCTGCCGATGAGCTAGTCGTGGCACCGGTGGGGGGGACACAGGTGGCGGTGATCGGGTGCAGCCCGGTCACTGCCACCTCGCTGTCGACCTTGGTCAACCGGGTGCATACGGTGGCTGATCTGGATCGGCTGGGGTCTGGGCTGGCAGGCAGTTTCCACCTGGTGGCTGCCGTCGGTGGTCAGGTCCGGGTGCAAGGCAGTGTCTCCGGGCTGCGGCGGGTGTTTTACACCCGGATAGGGCAGGTAACCGTGGCCGCGGACCGGGCCGATGTGCTGGCTGGTCTGGCCGGAGCTGGGGTGGACGAACAATGCCTGGCAGTCCGTCTGATCTACCCCTACCTGCCTCGCCCATTGGCCGACGGGTGCCTATGGCACGGAGTACGAGCGCTTGGCGGCGACTGCTACCTGCTCATCGACGCCGACCAGCCGGCTCGCGTGGTGCGGTGGTGGCGCCCACCGGAGCCGGTTGCGGCGCTGGCCGAGGCCGCACCCGTCGTGGCGCAGGCGCTGGTGACCGCAGTTGAGGCCCGGACCCGGACCGGTGGGACCATTAGCTGCGACCTGTCCGGTGGCTTGGATTCCACCCCCCTCTGTTTCCTGGCCGCGCGCGGAAATGCACGAGTGATTTCGGTGACCTTGGTCGGGGCCAACTCAGGTCACGACGACGCGCACTGGGCGCAACTCGCCACCGGCCGGCTGAACGGCGTCGAGCACGTTGTGCTCGATATGCAGCAGCTACCCCTGATGTATCAGGATGTCGGCAAGGCTGGCGTGGGAGCCGACGAGCCGCACATCATCGTCCGGGATCATGCCTCTGTCGCGGTCGTCACCCGCAAACTCGTCGAGCGCGGGAGCCGGCTGCACCTTGGCGGCATGGGCGGTGATCAGGTCCTGCTTGCCCCAACCTGCTACCTGCACACCACCGCCCGCACCCATCCCCGCATCGCGGCCAGCCATCTGCGAGGCCGCCGCGCCCTGGGTGGCTGGTCACTGGCGGCCACCCTGCGCGAGCTGGCCGATCATCGCACCTACCGGCAATGGCTGACCGCCACCATCGACGATCTGACCGCCCCTCCACCGGCTCGCGGTATGCCCAACCTCGGCTGGGTCCCCGCCCTGCGAGTTCCGCCATGGGCCACCCCGCAAGCAGTCGACGCCGCCCGAACCCTGCTGCGCGAGGCAGTCGCCACCGCACAACCCCTGGCCCCCACCCGCGGCCAGCACGCCACCCTGGAGCAGCTCCGCACCATCGGCTACCTCACCCGCCACATCGTCGGGATCATGGCCCGCGCCGGGCTGCCGCTGGCCGCTCCGTACTTCGACGATCGGGTGGTCGAAGCCTGCCTGGCCGTGCGCCTGCACGAGCGCAGCACCCCGTGGCGGTTCAAGCCGCTGATTGTTGAGGCGATGCGCGACCTGGTGCCTGCAGCGGTCCTGAAACGCACCACCAAGGGCGACTTCACCGCCGACGGGCACGCCGGACTGCGCCACGCCCGCCCGCACCTCGCCGGCTTACTCGACGACCTCGCGCTGGCCCGGCTCGGCTTGGTCGACGTCGATGCCCTGCGCACGACCTGCCTCGGCCAGTACCCCTACGCCCTGCCGATGCCCGCGCTCGAACAGACCCTGGCCTGCGAAGCCTGGCTACGCGGTTGGCTTGAGCGCAGCCCGTCTTACTCATTCTCATTCCGGAGAAGTGCGAGGTGAAGGGCTGCGGTCTCGGCTGTGGGGTCGACGCCCAGCTCTTCGGCCAGCAGTCGACGGCAGCGGTCGTATGCGCGCAACGCCTCGGCTGGATTTCCCGCCGCCGCGTGTACGCGCATGAGCAACTGATGCGTCCGCTCCCGAAACGGTTCCAGCGCGACTGCATCCTCAGCGGTGCGCGCTGCAAGTTGGTAACGGCCCCGCTGGGCGTAGCCTTCGCTGAGCGCACACAGCGCCCACAGATGTACTTTGCCGAGACGGTCGCGGACACTATCGACCCATCGTCCCATCGCGTCGGGAAGAAATGGACGTGCAACGACCTTACGGGCGTACTCGGCAAGTGCTATCGCCCGCGCAGCATCGCCTTCGCGCAGGACTTGCTCCGCGGTTTCCACGGCGAAACAGGCACACTCGACATCGAGACCACCACGTCTGATGGTAAATGGAGCTGGTAGGTTCCAGAACCTCCGGAAGGCGCTGCACTTTGCGGCAGCCCTGCGGCAGTCAAGAATGCGCGAACCTTGCTAATTACGCCGCGTAGGGCAGCGTCCCAGGTCCGCGGCAGTCCGTGAGGCCACAGTACATCGGCAAGTTCGTCGCGGTGAACGGGGCGGTCGCGTTCGACTACGAGCATCGCAAAGATGAGCCGGGCTTGACGTCCATAAAGCAGCCGCTCATCAATCACCGTGTGATCTGACTCTACCGCTACCCGGCCGGTGAGCTGGATCCTCACCGGCGGCGTGCGGCTGAAATCTCTGCCAATACTGGTCAGGATCGCGGATTCGGCATCCTTGGTGACCAACCGCCTCAGCCCATGGCCGTCCACCGGCTTCCCCCCGACTCGCTACACCTCAATAAGGTGAACGTGTGGCTCTCCCCCCAGAGAGCGATTCCCCATTAGTTAACGTTAATACCGACCAGTCGGCTTATGTGCAAGAAGGTTCACTCCAACGCGGCACCCAAGTTGTCCGGGTGCACCCTTTAGCGTGGTGCCGTGTTCCGTGGGCGCTGTTGCATTGGCGGCAGGCGGGCACAATCGACGGTGGTTGGTGCGCTGTTCACCCTGAAGGGACGGGCTAGGTCGTTCGCGCAGCCAGCCTTGTCTTGTGATCAATCTAAGCATGAGCGCGCAAGCCCAGCGTAAGCGGTGCGGTCCGTTTCGCGCCAACCGTCGCCTCAGGGGACCACTGCTTACGTCAAACTTGCATTTCTGGCCAATTTTTGTGATTGACAGTCGTTCTGTGGGGGTAAGGATGTCGATGCGGCTGATCGGCCGATCCGGGTCGGCAATCGCCACTTCTAACAACCACACCCACCGCGCCACGATGGTCTCGACCGTGGCCGGATCGAACAGATCGCTGGCGTATTCGACGGCCCCGTCGATGCGCCTTACCGGAGCCCGGAGAAGCCCGTCGATTGACAAGCACAAGGGAACCCAAACCAGTCCTAGTCGGTGACGTTGGCGCCTGGTACGGTCTCGGCTGCTCCGCCTGAGCCGGCGCCTCCGCCACGCGCCGGGCATGCCGATGGAGACGGCGAAGCGTGCAGCAGCCGTCGGGCCGTGTCTGGCCTGGTGTGGCTGCCGGGCATGTGCTGCGTGTTCTGTGGGGCTGTTGGTGACGCGGAGGTGCGATGGTCGGGTTTTTGTTGCGCAGGTTCGTCAACTATCTGGTTTTGGTCCTGTTGGCGGCGTGTGTGACATATTTTCTGGCTGCGGCGAGCTTGAACCCGCGCGAGAGGTTTGAGGAGCGTAACCCGCCGCCCCCGCCCGCCGTGGTGGACCAAACATTGTACGAGTTGAACCTTAACGATAAGACACCGGTCGTGGAGCGCTTTGCGACGTGGGCCGGCGGTGTGGTCCGTGGTGATTTCGGCAAAACCGTGGATGGTGATCCGGTGGTGGTGGAGATGGGTCAGCGGATGGGGGTGAGTTTGCGGTTACTGCTGCTCGGTACGGTTTTAGGCGGGGTGTTCGGCGTGCTCGCCGGGGTGGTTTGCGCGGTGAAGCAATACAAGCTGACCGACTACTCGCTCACGTTGATCTCATTCGTGGTGCTGTCCACACCGGTGTTCTTGCTTGCTGTGCTGCTCAAACTCGGGGGCTTGTACGTGAACCAAACCGCCGGCACGACGATCTTCTACTACACGGGCGAGTACACGCCCGGGCTGTCCGGCCCCTGGTGGCAGCTCGCCGTCAATCGGGTCCAGCATCTGATCTTGCCGACGCTGGCGGTGGTGCTGCCTTCGGTGGCTTTCTACAGCCGTTACCAGCGCAGCGCGATGCTCGATGTGCTCGGCAGTGACTTTCTCCGCACCGCGCAGGCCAAGGGGTTGCGCCGCCGGCGGGCGCTGCTCAAGCACGGGCTACGGACTGCGCTGGTCCCGATGGCGACGTTCTTTGCCTACCAATTCGGTCTGTTGCTGGTTGGCGCCACGTTCACGGAGAAAATCTTCGCCTGGCATGGGATGGGCGAGTGGTTCATCGACTCGGTGGCCAAAAGCGACGTGAACGTCGTGGCGGCGATCACACTGTTCGCGGCGGTGCTGGTGCTGGTCGCCGGGCTGCTCGCCGATCTGGCCTACGCTGCGCTCGACCCACGGGTGCGGGTCTGATGAGCACGCCGATGAGTGCGCCGACGCCCACCGCGGCGGGTGGGTCGACGTTGTCTGCTGCCACGCCTGGTCACGCTGAGAACGGCCAGGGTGTCTCGCGGCGCCGTCTAGTGCTGCGGCGCTTTGCGCGCAAGAGGCTGGCGGTGGCGGGGGTGGTTGTGCTCATCGGGCTGTTCGTATCCGCGTTCGCGGGTCCGTTGTTTTCCCCGTGGGGGTACACGTCGCAGGACTTCGACGCATTTCTTCAGCCACCGTCGGCGCAGCATTGGTTCGGTACCACCCAGATCGGCCAGGATGTGTACGTCCGGACGATGCGCGGGCTGCAGAAATCGCTCGTGATCGGGTTGCTGGTCGCGGTGTTTTCGACTGGTGTCGCGGCGGTGGTGGGGGCGTGCGCCGGCTATTTCGGCGGCTGGGTAGACCGCGTGTTGATGTGGCTGGTGGACCTGCTGTTGGTATTACCAACATTTTTGATCATCGCGGTCCTCAGCCCCAACTGGCGGGGCAAGAGTTGGCTGTGGTTCGTGCTGCTGCTCGCCGGGTTCAGTTGGATGATTACCGCTCGAGTGGTACGCGGGTTGGCGTTAAGTCTGCGGGAACGGGAGTTCGTGCAGGCGGCCCGGTTCATGGGGGTGCCATCAGGAGCGATCATTTTTCGACATCTGCTGCCGAACATGGCGTCATTGCTGATCATCAACACGACAATCAACGTCGGCGGCGCGATCCTGGCCGAGACCGGTCTGTCCTACTTCGGGTTCGGTGTGCAGCCGCCGGACGTGTCATTGGGCACGCTGATCGTCGACGGCACCCCATCGGCGTTGACGTACCCGTGGCTGTTCCACTTCGCCGCCGGTCTGCTCGTGCTCACCGCGTTGGCGGTCAGCGTCGTGGGGGATGGGTTGCGCGACGCGCTGGACCCCAGCGTCGCGCCAGGGAAGGCCCGCTGATGGCACCCGCTCTGGAGGGTAAGACGATGAGACGTTCACGGCGGAGCCGAGCGATCCTCGCTGCGCTGCTGATGCTGGGCCTGGTCATGGCTGGCTGCGGCGGCGGGAGCCGGTTTACCGGCGGTGACGCCCCGTCGACGACCGCGAACGATGTCAACCCAGTCGCTCGGGACCAGCTGGCCAACGGTGGGACGCTGCGCTGGCCGCTGTCGAGATTCCCGCCCAACTTCAACTACCACGAGCTCAACGGGCCCGACATCGAGAACGCTGCGATCTTGGGGGCGCTGCTGCCCCAACCGTTCGTCTTCGACACCACCGGCCAGCCGAGGGTGCGGGAAGAGTACTTCGAGTCTGTCGAGCTGACCTCGACCGAGCCAAAACAGGTTGTCACCTACCGCATCAACCCGAAGGCGGTCTGGTACGACGGCACGCCCCTGACGGTGGCGGACTTCCAGGCGCAGTGGACAGCGCTGCGCGGCGGCAACCCCGCCTTCCGGGTGGCTTCGACGCAGGGTTACGACAAGATCGAAAACGTGGCTGCCGGCCGCGACGAGCGTGAGGTCGTTGTCAGCTTCACGACCAGGTACACCGACTGGCGGGCGCTGTTCAGCATGATCTACCCGGCCTCGACGAACGCCGACCCGAACGTCTTCAACACCGGCTGGAAGCGGCAGCCACTCACCACCGCGGGCCCGTTCAAGCTTGCAAGCCTCGACCAGACCGCCAAGACGATCACACTCGTGCGCAATGAGAAGTGGTGGGGCCGCCCGGCCAAGCTCGAGCGGATCATCTACCGGGTCATGGATCCCGAGGCACAGGTCGACGCGCTGGCCAACGGCGAGATCGACTTCATCGACACCGGGTCGGACGTGAACCGCTTCCAGCGCGCCCAGGCCATTCCGGAGGTTGCGGTGCGCCGGGCCGGCGCATCGAACTTCACCCAAATCACCCTCAACGGCACAAGCGAGGTGCTCCAGGACATCAGGGTGCGTTGGGCGCTCGCGATGGGCATCGACCGGGGCCGGATTGCCCAAGCGCTGATCGCGCCACTCGGCGGTGCGTCAGCACCGCTGGGCAACCACATCTTCTTGGCCAACCAGAAGGGCTACCAGGACAACTCCGGCGACGTCGGCAGGTACAACCCGCAACAGGCTAAGGCGCTGCTCGACGAGGCTGGCTGGAAACTCACTGGCAGCGTCCGGACCAAAGGCGGCAAGGATCTCACCGTCCGGTTTGTGACCCCCGTGCAGGTGACCAACACGGCCGAACTCCTCCAGGGCATGCTGAGCAAGATCGGCGTCAAGGTGCATATCGAGACCGTGCCGGCCCACAACTTCTTCGCCAACTTCATCGCGCCGGGGAACTTCGACCTCACCGAGTTGGTCTGGCTAGGCACACCGTTCTCGATCAGCTCATCGAAGCCGATCTACACCAATCCGAAGCCTGGCCCCGACGGGCAGCTCGACGTCCAGCGGAACTACGGCCGGATCGGCTCGGACGAGATCGATCGGCTGTTCGATCAGGCCACCGCCGAGCTCGACCCTGCCAAGGCCGCCCAACTCGCGAATGAGATCGACGCGAAGATCTGGCAGGAGGTCCACTCGCTACCTCTCTACCAGCGACCCGACATCGTGGCGGCGAACGCGAACCTTGCCAACTTTGGCGCGTTCGGGATGGCCAGCAGGATCTACGAGGACATCGGCTTCCTCGCCAAATCCTGACCACGCGTCAAGCCCTGATCTAATGGGAGCGTTTCCACCTAGCCGCTAACGGCCCAGGAACTCGCAACACCTATGACGCACTGGTGACGGCCCGGCTCTTTGTCCGGCAGTTGCCGGTCACCTTTACCGCGCAGAAATCGGGACATTTTTCGCCCGCGCCTACATCATCCTTTGCTGACGAGGGCAGCTCGTCTGGGGCCGGCGGGAAGATCAGCCGCCAGAAGCAGCGCATGGTCATGCCCCGCACCTTGGCAGAGACCTCTGACATCCCGACGTTGGCCTCAACGCTTCAGCGCTACACATCACCGGAGCAGGCAATCCGCGCGCTACCTGAGCGCAGCAGCCCCCTATCCGCCCGTGGCCGGGCGCACCTCACAGTCCGGGCCCGGGTAGATCAGGCGTTCGCTGCCGTCGTCGAACCGGACCAGGAAGGGCGGCTGACCGTCCGGTCCTCGCACCTCCAGCACGTGGCCCATGCGGTCGGGCCGGTCGACGGTGCGGCCGTGCACGCACAGCTGGTCACCAATGCTCGCTCGCATGACGGATCACCTCGTTGGCTTAGGGCGACTATCACTACACCACATCCGACGCTAGGCCGCTCAGCGTCGGAGCTCAACCACCCACAGGGTCAAGCTGCTCGCTGTCTGCAGCGGTGCCGAGCACAGCGACATCGGCACACTGTGCAGGATGCGGATATACCGTGCATAACCGACACGCCGGGTGTGTGCGGACATGCCAAGGTGGGTGCGGACATGCCAAAGGGAAGGGGCAGGGATGATGAGGAGTGTGCTTGCCGTGCGGCCGCCGCTGCAAATCGGCCCTTACCTGGTCGACCCGCCAGTCGTACTCGCGCCGATGGCCGGGATCACCAACCTGGCGTTCCGGCGGCTGTGTCGTGAGCACGGCGCCGGGCTGTACATCTGCGAGATGATCACCAGCCAAGCTCTGGTGGAACGGCACCCCGGCACCCTGCGGATGATCAGCTTCGACGCCGCGGAGCAGCCACGATCAGTACAGCTCTACGGGGTCGATCCGGCAACGGTCCGCAAGGCCGTGGAGATGGTTCGCGACGACGACCTCGCTGATCACATCGATCTTAATTTCGGCTGCCCGGTGCCGAAGGTCACCCGCCAAGGGGGCGGTGCCGCGCTGCCCTACAAGCGCGCTCTGTTCGGCCAGATTGTCCGCTGCGCTGTCGAGACTGCTGGGCACATCCCCGTCACGGTGAAGTTCCGGATCGGCATCGACGACGAGCACCACACGTTCCTCGACGCTGGCCGGATCGCGCAGGACGCCGGGGTGGCCGCGGTGGCACTGCACGCGCGCACCGCCGCGCAGCGCTACTCGGGCAGCGCCGACTGGGATGCCATCGCCGCGCTCAAGCAGGCCGTCACGTCGATCCCGGTGCTGGGCAACGGGAATATCTTCGCCGCCGCGGACGCGATCCGGATGGTCGAGCACACCGGCTGCGACGGGGTCGTGGTGGGCCGGGGCTGCCTGGGACGGCCGTGGCTGTTCGCCGAGCTAGCAGCTGCCTTCCGGAACGAACACAGACAACACAGCACCCCGGCTCCGAATTTGGGGCAGGTGGCGGCGACCCTGCGCCGCCACGCCGAGCTGCTGGCCAAACACCTCGGCACCGACAAGGGCCTGCGTGACCTTCGCAAACATGTCTCCTGGTACCTGCATGGCTTCCCGGTCGGCGGAGAGGTACGGCGCGCGCTGGGAATGGTGTCCAGCTTCGCCGAGCTGGACGACGCGCTCGCCCAGCTGGACCTCGATGCCCCGTTTCCAGCTGGCGCCGACGGTCCCCGGGGCCGGCAGGGCTCGCCCGGGCGGGTGGTGCTACCGCAAGGTTGGCTGGACGATCAGATGGACCTCGCGGTTCCGGTAGGCGCCGAGTTGCCCGATTCCGGTGGGTAAGACAGCGCCTACCTGCGGCACCCGTGAGGACCGTGCGTTCACCTCCGGTTCACCGTGCTCGCCATGACAGGGCGATCTTCAGGCTTTACCCTCGGGTCATGCGGGAAGCCTTCCACGCTGAGCTGCACACCGTGACCGGTGAACTGGCCAGGATGGTTCGGCTAGCCGGGCTGATGATGGCTGACGCGTCGACCGCGCTGCAGAATGCCAACCTGGGACTCGCCGAGGCGGTCATCTCCC
This sequence comes from Actinomycetota bacterium, assembly GCA_030860695.1. GTDB lineage: Bacteria > Actinomycetota > Actinomycetes > Mycobacteriales > Pseudonocardiaceae. The sequence goes on along the minus strand of JALZHU010000064.1, from coordinate 11,486 downwards.
GTGAAGGCGAGATGGAGGCACTGTTCGACGACATGGACCAGCGCTGCCTCAAGCTGCTCGTACTGCAAGCACCGGTGGCCACCGATCTGCGAGTGGTGCTCGCGGCCCTGCGCGCGGTGGGTGACCTGGAACGGATGTGCATTCTGGCCCAGCACATTGCCGAGATCGCGCGGATGAAGCACCCGGCCGTGCCGATCCCGGCGGACGTCCGCCCGGTCTTCGCCCGGATGGGTGTGCTGGCCGCTCGCCTGGCCCAGGACGCCGCAGACGCGATTGAGGCCCGGGATCCGCTGTCCGGCAGCCGGTTGGCGCAGGCCGACGACGAGGTGGACGCGCTGCGCCGCCGGATCTTTCGGATCCTGTTCGCCGAGGACTGGTCGCATGGGGTGGAACCGGCGGTGGACGCCGCGCTGATCGGCCGCTACTACGAGCGCTTCGCCGACCACGCGGTGGCGATCGCGCGCCAGATCGGCTTCCTCGTTACCGGATTGCCACCTGAGCGGCATTGATGCCGCTGCGGCCGGTGGCCGAGATGTGCGACGGTGGAGGTGAGCAACACCAGAGGGAGGGACGCGATGACGACACGGCCACACTCGAATGGACCACCCGAACAAGAGCGGGGCACCGCAACTCCGGACCCCTCACCTGCCGCTGCCCCTGGCCCTCCACCCGGGCAGCCCCCGCCCGGCTACTCCGGTGCCTACGGCAATCCAGCCTATCCCTCCTATCCCGGCTACCCCGTGCAGCGCTCCACCAATGGTCTGGCCATTGCGTCACTCGTGCTCGGAATCCTAATTATTTTCTGGGGACTCACCAGCATCCTGGCGCTGATCTTCGGGTACATCGCGCGCAAGCAAATCAGGGAACGCGGCGAAGGTGGTGATGGCCTCGCCGTAGCCGGGATCGTGCTCGGTTGGGTAGGCGTCGGGCTTTGGGCTATCTTCCTGCTCTTCGGGCTATTCGGGGCGACCTTGTTCAGCGGATTCTGACGGCGCCTTACCTCTTGCGCGGTCGACTTTTCAGAGTCGCAGAAATTCGACGTCGGTGTGGTGGCGCGTAAAGCCTAGCTTTTGGTAGGTCCGCAGTGCGGCGGTATTGTCAGATTCGACGTACAGCATTGCCTCCGGCAGCCCCCGCTCACGCAGATGTGCAAGCCCCGCCACGGTCAGCGCGCCGCCCAAGCCGGTGCCCTGGGCGTCGGGGTCCACCGCGATCACATAGACCTCGCCGAGGCCATTGGGGTGCGCCTTCGTCCAGTGAAATCCGAGCAGACGGTCGGCCGTGTCCACTGCTAGCAGAAACCCCTTCGGGTCAAACCACGGCTGCGCCTCGCGCACCGTGAGTTCGCTGATATCCCACCGGCTCTGCTCGGGATGCCAGGCGAACGCGCGATTGTTCACCCGAACCACGGCGGCCTCGTCCTCACCTGGCACGAAGGCCCGCAGCGCCACCCCGTCGGGAAGGGGGCGTGGCGGGATCGGATCGGCCAGCCCACGACGCAACTGGAACAGTTCGCGCCGACGGACCAGCCCGGTCCGCTGCGCCAGCCGGAGCGCCGCTGGATGCTCGCCGTGCGCCCACACCCACAGCGGCTCGTCAACCCGGTCGAGTATCGCCGCGAGCAGCGCGCCGCCAACTCCGCGACGCCGGTGCGCGGGGTGCACCGCGAACTCGGCAGTGCGGCGTTCGACACGCAGGTCCAGGCTCGCGTAGCCGGCCAGCGTGCCCGCGGAGTCGTGGGCCAGCACGTGCAGGGCAGTACCGGGGTTCGGACGGTGCAGCCGCAGCAACGCCGCTTCGGAAACGGGTTCCACGCCGTCGTCAGCCGCAGCAGCGGCCAGCAATCCCGCTGCAGCGGCGATCTGCTCGTCGGACGGCTGGACGATCCAGGCCAGCGCCAGGGTCACCCCCTGGTCAACTTCGCTGCACGGGCAGTGATTCCGGACCGGTCCAGTCTGGATCGGGCCGGTCTCGACCGGGCCATTTTCGACCAGGCCATTCTTGATCGGCCCATTCTGGATCGGTGCTGTCTGCGGTCTCGGCTTCCTGCTCCGCGGCGCGCTCCTGTTCGGCCCGCTCCCGAGAACTCATGTTGCGTACCGGTCGAACGAACTTGTAGCCCACATTGCGCACTGTGCCGATGAGCTGTTCGTGCTCCGGCCCGAGCTTGGCACGAAGCCGCCGCACATGGACGTCGACGGTCCGGGTGCCGCCGAAAAAGTCATAGCCCCATACCTCCTGCAGCAACTGCGCGCGGGTGAACACCCGGCCGGCATGCTGCGCGAGGTACTTCAGCAGTTCGAACTCCTTGTAAGTGAGGGCTAGCGGCCGGCCCCGCAGCCGAGCGGTGTAGGTCGCCTCGTCAATCACCAGCTCACCTAGCACCAGGGCGCCACTGCGGCCCGCACCGGACTCGGTGGCGCGCCGGGCGACCAACAGTCGAAGCCGGGCGTCGACTTCGGCCGGTCCCGCGGTGGGCAGGAGGATCTCGTCGGAACCCCAATCGGCGGACAGCGCCACCAGCCCGCCCTCACTGATCACGACCACCACCGGTACGTCCAGCCCGGTGGACCCCAGCAATCTGCACAGGCTGCGCGACCCAGACAGGTCCGAGCGAGCATCGACGAGCACCGCGTCGTACGGGCCGGCGTCCAGCAGGGCAGCGACCTCTGGGGCGGCGGACCGCACACCGTGTCCCAACAAGGACAGTGCAGGAAGCACCGAGTGCGGGCCAGGGTCCGCGGTAAGCAGCAGCAGCTCCATGCCCGCTCCCCTCTGGTTGGAGGCTGGCGGTATCACCACCAGGTCGAGACCTAGGGTGGGGTCACGACCTACCACGTGTTCTGCGGAGAATACCGTGCCATCGCACGGCCACCATGAAACGGACAGGACGGTGGAGCTGCGTGCGCAAGTTGGTCATCGCTCTGTTGATCGTCGCGGCCCTGGCCGTGGCGGCGGACTTCGGGGCAGCAGCAGCTGCGGAGTACACACTAGCCAAGCAGCTGCGCGAGCAACTCGGGCTGGCCACTGAACCGTCTGTACGGATCAACGGCTTCCCGTTCCTGACCCAGGCACTGGCTGGCCACTACTCTGCCATCGACGTGCGAGCGACCGGGGTGTCGGTGGATCCGCTGCACAACCTGGACGTGGAAGCGACGCTGTACGACGTCAACGCACCACTGGCCGAGGTGACCTCGGGCAACCTGGAGTCGGTGCGGGCGGCCAAGGTGGACGGTCGAGTCCGGATCAAGGACAGCGACCTTGGACGAGCGATCGGGATCGAAGACCTGCGCATTCAGCGGCCCTCTGACCAGGAGATTAAAGAACTACTGCCGGCGGGTACGCCGCCCAGCGACAGCTTCACCCCGGGCAGGCGCGCGCCGGTCCGGATGGTGGCGACCACCGACCTCGTCGGCCAGCGCACTGAGATCATCGGGATCGGACTCATCGAGCTCACCGGTGGCCTGGTACGGATCACCACCAGCGACGTGCGGTTGGCCCGTAACGGCGTCGGTGAGGTGACCCTGCCGCGGGGGATCCGCCAGACCCTGTTCAAGGCGCTCAGCACCGACGTGAAACCCGGTGGGCTCCCGTTCGCCGTCACCCCCACCAGGGTGTGGGTGGAGACCGGGTCGGTGGTCGTAGAGGGCACCGCGAGCAATGTCACGATCAGTCAGGCCGGGATCGGCGTCAGTTGACGTGACACCGCCGATCAGCGGCGGAATTCAACGAAGACGTGAACATTGATCTGGACCACCATGGGGTCGTCGTAGGGATCGAACTACTGAACTTAGGAAGGGCGATCCCGCTGGACGACATCGCTGACCAGGCAGCGGCTGGCATGTTCTGCCGGCCCACCAGCGCGCCAAGGTCGACGTCCAGCGCTGCGGCGATGCGGTGCAGGCTGCCGATCGAGGCGGTATGCCGCTGGCCCTGCTCCAACTTGCGGATCAGATCGGTGGACACCCCGGCATGGTACCGCTCCGGTACCATGGAGGCGTGGCGATGAACCTGAGACTCACTGACTCCGAGACCGAGGCCCTGCGTCAGAAGGCGGAGCAGGAGGGACGCTCCATGCAAGAGGTGGCCAGGGCGGCCATTGCCGAGTACGTCTCCGCTCGGCCCAGCCGGCTCAGAGCAGCCATCGAACGGGTCCGCTTCGAGGACGCCGAGCTGCTGCAGCGTCTTGCTCAGTGACGAGGCCTGAAGGGCCTTTCGACCACCTGACCCTGGAGGACTTGCTGGAGGTCGCCGACGCCGTCGTGGACCGCCTGGAGGTCCGGGACATGGGTCTGCTGGCCTCAGCGGCCGCACGCCCGCAGGTCACTGTCTTCGGTAACGACGCTTACCCCACCTTCGCCGATAAGGCCGCCGCGCTGATGCACTCCCTGGCGCGCAATCACGCCCTGGTCGACGGCAATAAACGCCTGGCCTGGGCCGCCACACGGGTCTTCTGCCTGATGAACGGCAGAGACCTCGCCTTCATGGTGGACGAAGCCGAAGTGCTCGTGCTCTCCGTCGCCGCTGGACGCGTGGACGTGCCTGACCTTGCTGCGAAGCTGGCGCGGCACTTGCGCTGACTGAGCCTCATCCTACGGATGGGGCGCCAGCGGCCGGGTGAGCTCTAGCTCGTCGCGGATCGGCAAGTTGTAGCAACCCAGTACTGGGATGCTGGGCTTGAGCCCTGCTCCCGAGGTGTTCACCGCTTTGGCCCGCAGCTCGACCAGCTCAAAGCCGCGGCGCTGGAAAAAGCGCAGCGCGTCGAGGTTGTCGTTGGGATCGCCGAATCGGGCACATCTGCCCGATTAGTCACAACAGTTCGCGGGGCTTAGTGACTGCCCGGCTGACAGAGTGCTTGAGCTACGCCTACGGCCCGGTTGACGCTGACGAGGCCGTCGCGACGCTGCGCCGCGCGGTCGACCTCGGCGTCACCCTGTTCGACACCGCCGACGTCTACGGTTTCGGCGACAACGAGCAACTCGTCGGTCGGGTCCTCGCCCCGATCCGTGACCAGGTCACCATCGCCACCAAGTTCGGCATTGTCCGCCGTCCCGACCACGACTGGAGCGGGCCCAACCCGGCCGACGGCCGCCCGGAGTACGTCCGCCAGACCATCGACGCCTCGCTGACCCGTCTCGGTATGGATCACGTGGACCTCTACTACCAGCACCGCGCCGACCCCGACGTGCCGATCGAGGACACCGTGGGCGCGATGGCCGAACTCGTCGCCGCTGGAAAAGTCCGCCACCTCGGGCTCTCCAAGGCAGCCCCGGACACGATTCGCACTCCTGACCCACCTGGTCGGTGAGGCGGTTACGACCGGATCATCTTGACCGTGGGCGCCTGGGTCTGGCGCCGGCGTGGCTGGGCCAACTCACCGCGAGTGGGCGGCTACTACTGCCGTTGTCGCTAAGGGGCGTGCAGCAGTCGGTGGCCTTCGAGCGGACGTGACCATCTGACCAGCGTGTCAATCGCCCCATGCAGCTTCATGCCGCTGCGCGGCCTGATGGCCGGGCCCGAGTCGGTCCGGCCACTCGGGCCCGACCCTGGGTTGTTCGTGCACTTCGACGGCGAGCGCAGGCTCGACACCGCGGCACTCTACACGGCCCTCGGCCAGCTGGCTGAGCTCCTTCCCACCGGGATTCGGGTCAGCCCGGCGGAGCTGTTCGACGGCCTTGAGCTGTGGTTGGCGCTGCACGAGACCAACAGCGGCCAGCTCTCAGCGGTCGGCGCCGCGGTCGACCGTGGTCTCGTGCCGCCGCTAATCACCTTTCCCGAGATGACGGGCACGGGCGTGCTCCTCGGGGAGCAGGGCATGGCGGCTCTGGTTCGCCTCGGCCAGCAGGTAGCCGGCGGGGGCCCGTTCGAACTCGGCGTCCGCGCCTTCGGGACTGGTGGACTCGAGCTCACGCAGCGGCTGGCGAGCGCAGTTCGCGACTGGCACGCCAGCGGGCGCCGTGCCACGACCGGACTCCGCATCCGGGCCTATCCCCAGGCCAGTAACATCGACGGCGACGCCGCAGCTGTCATCGAGAAGCATTACACCCGGCTGCTGCTCGACTGGCCGGAGCTAGGCGCCCGCTCCAACTGATCGGGCCGCCCGCACCGGCAAGTTCATCTGGTGGTTTGTGGAACGACGGCCCCGCAGACCGGCGGTTCTCCGGTAGTCTCGCCTTCGTGTACTCGCTGCTGACCAAGCGCCGAGCGGTAGATTTCTGCCGTCTGCACAGCAGCCTGTGTCGGTTGCCCTGACCGGGCGGTGACTTCCGCGCGATCGCCAGTGAGCAGCCAAGCCGCCGCCCTGACCCGCAGATACCAAATCTCCCATGGTCAGGAGCATGCATGACCCAACCCCGCTCAGCCGATCCCCCCGGTCATCCCAAGGTCCTCGGTTCGCGGCCTCAATGACGCGCGGCCGGGAAGCACCTGTAGCGAACAACGTCAACACTGAACGAGGAGCTGTCGCATGAGCCGTGAAGACGTCCTGGTCACTCCGGACTGGGCAGAGCAGAACCTAAACACCGATGGCATCGTCTTCGTCGAGGTCGACGAGGACACCACCGCCTATGACGCGGGTCATATCCCCGGAGCAGTGAAGATCAACTGGAAGACCGAGTTGCAGGATCCGGTGATCCGCGACTTCGTGGACAAGGGCACCTTCGAGAAGCTGCTGTCCGACAAGGGCATCAGCAACGACGACACCGTGGTGCTCTATGGCGGCAACAACAACTGGTTCGCCGCCTATGCGTACTGGTATTTCAAGCTCTATGGGCACCGCGACGTCAAGCTGCTCGATGGCGGACGCAAGAAGTGGGAACTCGATAATCGCCCCCTGACGACCGATGTGGTGACCCGGCCGGCCACCAGCTACACCGCGCAGCATGACCAGGACACCACGATCCGGGCGTTCCGCCAGGAGGTGGTCGACGCGATCGGCAAGAAGAATCTGGTCGACGTGCGTTCTCCTGACGAGTTCGCGGGCAAGATCCTGGCGCCGGCGCATCTACCGCAGGAGGTGGCGCAGCGACCGGGACACATTCCCTCGGCGCTGAACGTGCCGTGGTCCAAGGCCGCCAATGAGGACGGCACCTTCAAGTCCGATGACGAGCTGCGGGCGCTTTACAAGGGGGCCGGGCTGGACGAGAGCAAGGCGACCATCGCCTACTGCCGGATCGGCGAGCGCTCCAGCCATACCTGGTTCGTGCTGCACGAGTTGTTGGGACTCTCCGACGTCAAGAACTACGACGGTTCTTGGACTGAGTACGGCTCGCTGGTCGGCGCACCGATCGAGCTCGGCAGCAAGAGCTGATTGCCATGTGCGGAGCACCGGAACAGACTCAGGACCTGCCGCCTGGCACGGACCTGAGCAAGCACACCGTCCTGACCGGGAAGGTCCTGGCGGCTGGCGAACCAGTGAGCGGTGCTTTCGTGCGGCTGCTCGACAGCACCGGGGAATTCACCGCCGAGGTGGTGTCCTCGGCCTCCGGGCAGTTCCGGTTCTTCGCTGCGCCCGGCCAGTGGACCGTCCGAGCGCTGCATCGATCCGGCAACGGTGAGAGGCCCGTGACCGCGAAGGGGCCAGGCCTGTTCTCGGTCGACATCGCCGTGTCGTGAGCGCCTTCAGCGGGCTGAGCGGGGCTATCGAGCAGCAGGTAACCCCGATCAGCCTGCTCATTGTGGTAGGGGGCGCGGGAGCGGGTTGCCCTGCTCGGCGGCCAAGGCGGCGGGTAGGGCGACCTCCAGCGCGGCCATGAGCTCGTTGGGGGTTGAGGCGCGCTGGGGGTCGAGCAGCCACTGCACGTGCAGGCCGTCGTAGACCGCGATGAGGAACGAGGCGACGTGCCGCGCAGTGGGATCGGACAGACCGTCGACCGAGGCGCGCACCATGTCGGCCACTGTGGCGCGCAACCGCTCATAGCAGTCGGCGAGCTGGGCCCGCATTTCCGGCACCCGCTGAGCCTGGGCCAGGGCCTCGACGAGGGCCACCTGCAGCGGACGGTGCTGCTCGAACGTGTTCACGAGCGCTTCCCAGGAGGCCCGCACCCGCTGGAACGGTGTCGCACCAGGGTCGGCGAACACGATCTGGGTGATTTGCTGCAGGTAGTCATCGAAACACTGCTGCAGGGCGCGGTTGAGCAGCGCCTCCTTGGACCCGAAGTGGTAGCCGATCGAGGCGAGGTTGGTGCCCGACGCCGCCACCAGATCCCGTGCCGTGGTGCGCGCGTACCCCCGCTCCAGCAGGCAGCGCCTAGCACCTTCGAGCAGCGCTTCCCGGTGTCCCATGACCGTAGATACTACCGAAGCTAGACAAACGTATGTATAGTGGCCGGGCATGGTCAGCACGCTGCCTCCCGGCCCGCCGGTACCAGCACTGGTCCAGGCCGGGTTCATCTGGCTTGACCCCATTCGCTTCGTCCAGACCTGCCACCGGCGCTACGGGGATCGGTTCACTATCCGGATTCCCGGGATCGGCACGCTCGTCTTCCTGACCGATCCGGACGACATCAGGACGGTGACACGTGGTGATCCGGCGATTTTTCATGCCGGGGAGGCGGCTGCCCCGCTCAACCAGGTCCTGGGGGAGAAGTCGCTGATCACACTCGACGACGACAAACACCGGCGCAGCCGCGGGATGATGCTGCCGGCCTTCCACGGCGACTCAGTGCGCAGGCAGGTCGCCGAGATGGTCGCCATCACCGCCGACGACGTCGCACGGTGGCCGGTGGGCGAGCAGTTCCCCCTGTATCCCCGGATGCAAGCAATCACCCTCGAGGTCATCCTGCGCACCGTCATCGGGGTGCAGGACAAGGGCCGGCTCGCCACACTACGAGCCGCGTTGCCGCCGATGCTGGAGATTGGCTCACCGCTGGAGCTGATCCCGCCGCCGCGGGTGCTACTCCGGTTTGGCATGTGGCGACGTCGCGCTCAGCGCAGGGCTTTGGCCCAAGCGCTGCTCAGAGATGAGATCACGTTATGCCGCGCCGACCCGCAGCTGGCGCACCGGACCGACGCGCTGGCGATGCTGGTGCGCAGCGTCGCCAGTACGGGCGAGCCGATGGACGATGACGAGCTCGTCGACCAGCTCGTCACGCTGCTGCTGGCCGGGCATGACACCACTTCGACCGCGTTATCCTGGGCCTTCGAGCGGTTGACCCGCCATCCCGCGCTGCTGCACCGCACCGCTGTGGCCGCTGCGGAGGGCGACGACGCCTGGATCGACGCAGTGTGCAAGGAAAGCCTGCGAGTGCGGCCGGTGGTCTTCGAGTTCGCCCGCAAACTGACCGCACCACTGCAGCTGGGCGGGTACCACATCCCGGCGGGCACCATCCTGGCTCCCAGCATCAACCTGGTGCACCACAGCAGCCAGCATTACCGTGACCCGGAGGAGTTCCGCCCGCAGCGATTTCTCGACCATCGCGCCGATCCGGCTGTCTGGCTGCCTTTCGGCGGTGGAGTCCGACGCTGCCTCGGCGCCACCTTCGCCCAGGTCGAGATGCGCACCGTGCTGCGGGAAGTCCTGCGCAGGGTCGAGCTGTCCCCGACCACCGCGCCGGACGAGCCGGTGCGGCCCCGCCACGTGACCATGGTGCCGCGACACGGGGCGACGGTGACCGTGCGCCGCCGCATCACCGTTGCTGACCACGTCGCTACTGCGTAGCAGCTCAGGGCGAGCCAATCATGCACATTGTCGGGGTCGTGGCAGGCTGATGGCCTTGCATACGGTCGGTAACTGGGAAGGGACGGCAATGAGTCGGGTCGCGATTCTGGTGGCTGCAGGAGCAGTGGCAGTCGGTGCACTTAGTGGCTGCGGGCAGGAACAGCAAGGGGCCAGCACGGCGCCCGGTTCCAGCCCGGCCAGCGGATCGGCGGCACCGGCACCGGCACCGGCCGGGCCGACCGTCCGCACGATCAGCATCACGGTGCGTGGCGGGAAGGCCAGTGGCGAGACCGGCCGGATCACGGTTCCATTGGGCACCCCGATCGTCGTGTCGGTGGCCAGCGACGTGGCCGATGAGATCCATGTGCACGGTTACGACCGCAGGGCCAAAGTTCCGGCGGGCGCCACCGCAGCAGTCCCCTTCACCGCGAATGTGCCTGGCGTCTTCGAGGTGGAACTGGAGAACTCCAAGCTTCAACTGTTCCAGCTGCAAGTGAGTTGATGGTCCTCGCGCACGGTGTCGGCACTCGCAGCGATCTGCCACTACCGGTTTCGCTGGCGGCGATCGGCGCCGGGATGGCGCTGATGATCTCATTCGTGGTGCTCGCGATGCTGTGGCGCGGACCCCGGCTGCGCCGCGATGCGGGGGTTCCCCTACCACGGGTGCTGACCAGCGTGGCCGACGCGAGCGCGACCCGCATCCTGCTGCAGGGTCTCACCCTGGCTAGCGGGCTGCTGGTCTGCGTGGTCGGCTTCGTCGGGCCCCCCGAAACCGAACGCAACCTCGCGCCCTGGGCCTTGTTCGTCACCTTCTGGGTCGGGCTGGTGCCGGCATCGCTGATGCTTGGACCGGTCTGGCGGGTGCTCAACCCGTTGCGGCTTGTGCACGCGGGGCTGGCCGCGGTGCTGCGCATTAACCCTGAACGTGGGGTGCAGCGGTTGCCTGACCGGGTGGGGTACTGGCCTGCCGCGGCGTCGCTGGCCGGCTACGGCTGGTTCGAGCTGGTGTACCCGAACCGTGACGAGCCCACCGCAACGGCCGCCTTCATCACGATCTACGCGGTGGTGCATACCACGGCGGCGGTGGTCTTCGGCCGGCGTTGGTTCGAGCGCGGCGACGGCTTCGAGGTGTACTCGACACTGCTCGGGTCGCTGTCCCCGTTGGGGCGCCGGCGCAGCGACCGAGCTTTGGTGCTGCGTAACCCCCTGCACGGGATGGAAGCGATGCCAGCCGGGCCAGGTTTGGCCGGCGTGGTAGTGGCGCTGGTCGGCACGACGGCCTACGACGGCCTGTCCCGCACGAGCTGGTGGCAACGCACCATACCCACCGGCACCGCGGTCGCCACCGCAGCGCTGGCCTGCTCGATGCTGCTGATCGGACTGGTGTTCCTGCTCGGCACCCTGACCCTGGTGACCCCAGGGAACCCAGCGACCCCCGGCGCTGGACCCCGGCCCGGCGCCTTCGCCCACACCCTGGTGCCGATTGCCGCCGGGTACGCCATCGCCCACTACTTTTCGCTGCTGGCCTTTGACGGTCAGAAGATCCTGATTCTGGCCAGTGACCCGTTCGCCAGCGGTGTGAACCTGCTGGGCACCGCGGGGTGGGCCATCGACTACACCGTGCTCAGCACGTCGACCATCGCGACTGTCCAGGTGACGGCGATCGTGCTCGGGCACCTGGTGGCGGCCGTCGGCGCGCACGATCGGGCAGTCCGGCTGTTGCCCGGCAAGGCCGCGGTGCGCACCCAGTACCCGTTGCTGGCGGCCATGGTTGCGCTCACCATGGGCGCTGTCGGCCTGGTCTTCGCGCCGTGATGGCCTACGGCCC
>JALZHU010000325.1:1339-5463 GCA_030860695.1 Actinomycetota bacterium | reverse complement strand
GGACTCGACACCCTCAACGTCCTCACCCAGCTGTTCACTGGCCAGCCCTGGCTACCACCAGCCCCCGAACCCTGCTGAATAGCTACCTGACCAGTTACACTTTAGCTTGTATCTCGCGTCCAGTAGGTACTGGATGCACGGTGGTCTCTAGCGGTCATCGCGACACGGCTTGACCTGGACCCTCGCGAGGGCTCACATCGAGCTTTGCGGCAGGCCAGGGGCGTGCCCGATGCGCGGGGCCAGCTTACGAGCCCTCGCCCCAGGTCAAGCCGTGTCGCGATGACCGTTTGAGCTCAAGCACTGATAAACACCGTCGAACAAACTATTCCCCTCCGGTATCGTCCTCGTCGGTTGTCAGCTCTTGAACACTTCGCCGTAAATCGTCGATCAACTTATCACGAAACCCTATTCTGTACTGTTCCACAAATTGCGTATCTATCTCCTCGGCCGTCACGCCAAGGACCCCAAGCATCCTATCGATCAATTTATCCAAAACGGGAACCCACGATTGGAAAACCTCGGAATAGGAATGCAGTTGCGCCACCAACTGTTGTTGGACGGCTCCATCACCGCCCAGGGTGCCGAAATGCATAAATAACGATGAGCCAAGAAGTTACGTAACTTGATTGTGCGGTCGAAGCTGTTGACAGCAACTGGGGGTAATGGCAAAATCCCGGCGGTCCTGAGTTCCTTAACCAGGCCCCGAAAAACTTGCCCTGCGCTAGACTCGTCGCCCGAGGACAATAACCTTTCGAGTTCTTCGTCTGAAAAGTTAACGTCTCGGCCTTTCCGACTGAGCTGATGAAGGCTGAATAATATCTTCAGTCGCCACTCAAACCATTGAGCGCTGCGCATGGCCTCCCCATATGCGCGCAATACCGCAGCTTCATCCACGGGTTAATCTCCCATCTCCGTCCTCTGGTAATCCAAATTAACAATCCTCCCAATACGGCAAGATTATCTATGTTATCATCAACATCAAGGGAACGGACACTAGGGTGCCCACGACCCCAGGCAGCAGGTAATTTCGTTACCTGACCCACCAGCTGAACCTGCGCTCGTATTCGCACAGAAAGCGGATACCTGGGCTAAGTAGCTCATCTTGATCGTTCATCAGCCATCTAGCCTTCATCTTGGCTTGGCTTGCCGCGCTCTGCGTTGCCGAGTAGCATCTTTAGAGGCTCACCGATACCATAGTGCAGTATTTGGCGAGCACGTGCGCCGATGTCGCCCGCTTGGAAGCTGTCCACGAGCGTGGATATGTCTAGCTCACTCAGGCGGTCACGTAAGAGGTGTCGTCGGGGTATGGCTGTGTTGGCGCGGTGAGCCAGTACCGCAGGAGCTTGATTAAACGTCAGCAACAATCTCTTGCTGCCCACTCCACTCAATCCGCATAGTCTGATCGATAACGTCATTCCTTGCATCCTCGACGGGTGTGATATGTGTCATGTAGTAGGCGAGTGAGTGGTCACCGTCACGCGCTAAGCGGCGGACACATAAATGCTGCACCATGCGGTCGTCGGTATATATAGATCCTTGCATGGCATCAAGTAACCCTTTTACCATGTTATCAACATCCTTTCGTTGCTCGCTTCGAGGGACCACCGCCACGACGGCGACGCATAATTCATAACTTGCCCACGCGCTTAAGTCATGGTTTCGAGAGGAAAGGTACTGCATAATCTTCTGCTTCAGAGAAGTGAGCTTCGAAGCATCCATTGATTGTGCAGAAAATGGCCGCGTACGAATAGGGAGACTGATAGACAACGGGGTAACGTTTGTAGCATGAATGCAAGTGATGCATGGCGCTTGCTGAAGCCAACCGGCCTTCCAGGGGAGGTCTTCATGTATTCGGGGAATACCGATAGGCGTACGCTCGCCACTCAGCAATGCCACGGAATGACCGTCTTCGTTCGTCGGTGCGTTCTTTTGCTCGCAAATGAGCCAGTCACGAATCTGACGTCGATCCGCTTCTGTTAATGGGTGGGACGGATGGATACCAGTGGCTTCGGTGTATGCCTTAATGGTCGCTGCTACTCGTTCATTGGGGTGTGTGAGGGCGCTTATAGGCCACAAGTGCTTCACTAGCGGATGAGAAGGATTGAATGGCACGGGCTTCATGGGTATATGATATCGTATTCGAATTCTAACTCCGCTCTGGGTCTCGAATGGAGATCATCTGGGCGACGTTGGGTGTGAGAGTCGCAGATCATAGACTTGAAGTCCTTCTCCACTTCTGCAACAACCGACCTACGCTGCGAACGCTGATGCCGTATTCCCTGGCGAGCTGTTTTTGGAGTATGCCAGCCTCGAAGAGCTTCAAGATCGTGCGCTGATCGTCATCGCTCAGTCGATCTTGTAGCGGCTGCGGCCTCTTGGTGCTTCGGGGCACCGAGCGCACGCTCGTCCAGTCTCTGCCCTCATTTGCCTGGCCTTGCCGAGGTGCCGCCATGTCGCAGCAAGATCATGTATGAGTTCAGGCCGTTTCGAGTAAGCCGTCACAAGGGCCACAGGTGTAGATCCACTTGTCCCATAGAGAACCGTTCTGGCAGGTCAGCGCGGGTTCGAGTAAGCGTGTATCTTGGTGTATCTGCGCGTCGCCTGGCTTCTGGGATGTGATGCTCAGGAGCCGTATCCGAGTATCGGCTTGGCCCGGTAACAGGCCAGGGGCCGGTGACGCACCAGAATACGAACTGGTTTCGGTTAAGCATCTTTGGGCCATGGAGGGATAGGGCATGGGTGGCTTTAAAGATCCCGTTGATCTTCAGTATGGACTGCAGCGTCTGGATCATGAAATTGAACTATTTGGTCGCGCATTCATCGGCGACGACCCTCACGGTCCCCCTCCGTGGATCTACACGGAAATCGCCAGGGACGTCGAGGAGATGCAGCTGTACGTCGCCCGTTACTTCGAACGTAATGTGCGGAGCTATCTTGGCCGTGGTGACGAAGCGGACAGGTCGTCGGAGCTAATGGAAGTAATCCTAATGGAAGGAATCGGCGGGCGGCTCCGAGAGCTCAACGACAGATTGAACGAGTTGTTTCCTGTAATGCTTGATGCCGGAGGTAGGGCGTGCAGAACGATGGGCTAACAATCGCTTCGAGGTTGGCGAAGGCACGACACTCTTCACCTACGTAACCAGACTGGAACAGCTAAGGCAACTGATCCGGACGATCATTGGTCAACTCGAATCGCTGACGGGCCACGTTACGTCTCCCATGCCTCAGTCGTCGAGAGTCGCCACGGCCGAAGCTGGCCGGGGCGAGTCCGCCGACGACCGTACTTCAATTGCTGTCTATCTAGCAATAGATGATCCCCAGCTGCAACAACGAGCGCTCGCAGCAGTTGATAGGCTGGTTGATGCTCTCGGTTATGGGCCCGACGGCTCGGCAGTTGTTGAGCGTGACTCTATCTTCAAACGATGGTGGGCGCGTATGAAGACGGGACTTACTTCCCCCGAGGTGCAGCAGCGGCTTGCGAAGGTCGAGGCGTACGCTGAATCTTACCTAAACGAGCGGGTTGGCGAGAACAATCTCAAAGAGGCGCAGGCGTTGTCTGAAGTTATCGGCGCGCTCAATGATATTCCGCATGCGTGCATAAGGGTTGGATCGCTTCTCCTAGTGAAACGTACAGGGCCTGATGGTCCTGTAGTCCTTACGCGATCTCTCTCGCCGCTGGAAATCCGTGTTTTGGAGAAATTTCCGGAAATTCAAAAAGATCCGCTGACTGTGCTAGATCTATTAGCTAACGCTCTCACTTTCAAAGAGGACCACTTGACTCTCGAGCCGCCAAGCTCTGAACCGTAAGGTGGCCGTGTCGCTCGATTTCGCCGAGTGCAGGGGTGGCAGTGGAAGGCAAGTGCACCCCCGATGCTCCACGCCCAGCGTGAAGAAACCAGATCAATAGAGGCGAAGAGACCTAGCTGAAACCCAGCGCAGGGTGACGGGCGTTCGTGACGACGACCAACCGCGTGGATTATGACGTTCACGGCGTATGCCGTGCTGGTGAAGCAGTTGGGCAACGCTGCGCGCGTACTGGTCCGAAAATAACCGGTGAGCCGCAGGTCACCGGTTGATCGACACCGGCTGGCGTGGCCCTGTTTTCCCGCTCCTACAGCGGCCCC
>JALZHU010000325.1:0-1329 GCA_030860695.1 Actinomycetota bacterium | reverse complement strand
GGCGCAGCCGGGGCCCAGGTTCCTGATGATCCGAAAATAACGTCGGGACGGCGGGGGTCAGTACCCGGCGGAGCGTGAGCGGAGCCGGGTTGGTGTGAAGGTGCCGTGCTTGCTGAGCTGAGCTGTGGGTCAGGCTGCGGGTTCGAGGGTGACGCGGTAGCCGAGGGCTTCGAGCTGGCGAATGTGGGCTCGTTTCTTGCGTTCGGGATCGATGCGTTTGTCGTAGAAGTCTGATCCGAGGTCGATGAAGTGGGCATCGGGCTCAGAGAGCAGATGCCAGATGATGACCAGCATGGATCGACCGACGGCCACGATGGCGGTGTTCTTCCCGCGGCGTCGGGCGATGCGCCGGTAGCGTTCGCCGAGGAAGGTATCGGTCCTGCCGGCGATGACGGCGGCCTCACCGAGGACTTTGGCCAGGTACCGGTTGCCGTGCCCGGTGGCGCCTTTGCCCTTGCGCTTGCCCGCGGACTGCTTGGTGGCAGGGGTGAACTTCGCCCAGCAGCCCAGGTGCCCAGGGGTGGGGAACCGGCTCATGTCCACCCCGATCTCGGCGATGACTACGGCTGCGGCGGTGGGTCCGATGCCAGGGATCTCATCCAGGCGCGCCACCGTATCAGCGAAAGGGGAGATCATTTCCTCGATGACGGTCTCCAGCTCGGCGATGTCGGCGCTGAGCGCGTCGATGCGGGCCAACATTTTGGTCAACAGCAGCCGGTGATGCTCGGTGAAGTATCCGGTGAACGCCTCCTCCAACTGCGATCTTTTCGCGCGCATCCGGCCCCGGGCCATCGCCGCGAGAACCTTCGGGTCACGCTGGCCGCCAATCAGTGCCTTCATCATCTCGCGACCGGACACCCCGAAAATGTCGCTGGCCACCACGGACAATTTGATTTGGGCGTCTTCCAGCAGCTTTTCCACCCGTTGCTTTTCCGCAGCGCGGGCCTCCACCAAATCAGTGCGATACCGACTCACGTCCCGCAATCGGCGGATCTGCGGTGGCGGCACGAAACTGGGCCGCAGCATCTGCCGTTCGGCGATTTTGCACAGCCATATCACATCCAGCTTGTCGGTCTTGGGTCGACCAGGTAAATGCTTAACGTCACGGGCGTTCACCAGCCAGGTCTCAAACCCGTGGGCCTCCAGGAGATAAAACACCGGTTTCCAGTACTCCGAGGTGGCCTCCATCACCACCCGAGTCACCCCAATTCAGCCAGCCGGTCAGCCATCACCACAAGCGACCGCGTCATCGTGGAATAAGGCCGCACCTCCTGCAACCGCCGACCCGAACCGGTCCCGCCGGGGATCCGAATACAGCACATCAGCTCA
>JALZHU010000324.1 GCA_030860695.1 Actinomycetota bacterium | reverse complement strand
CGCCGCCCGCGCCTACGACGCCGCCATCACCGACCTCACCCAAACAGCCGGCCTCGCGGCCTGAAACCATCCGGAAAACTCAAATTTGACTCGATCTTTCCGGCTTCGCCGGCTCAAGCAAGCTAGCACGGTCCCGTGCTGGTCCACCGCTGGCCACAGGTAGCGCCGCTGGCCGTTGATCGTGATGAACACCTCGTCGAGATGCCATTTGTCCCCCGGGACGAGCCCTGCGCCGGCGCAGGGCGTTGGCGTAGGGCTGCCCGAACTTCGCACACCACTGCCGGACCGTCTCGTGGCTGAGGGTGATCCCGCGCTGCAACATCATCTCCTCGACCTCGCGGAAGCTCAGCGGGAAGCGGTAGTACAACCAGACACAGTGGCTGATGATCTCCGCTGGGAAACGAAACCCCTTGTAGGACAAGCGCGCCAACGGTCACCCAACCTCCTCACCCGGAAGCAACCCGACGATCATCCCAGCACCCCAGATCACGAAGTTGACGGCGCCACCCCAGATGCTCCACCCCGGCATGCCAGTGCCGGCCCGACCGCGCACACCAGCGCAAAAACAACGCGATACCACCCGCATACAACCTGGTCGTCAGCCCCAAGCCATCACGGCCAAACCGCACATGCCGCAAAAACGCATCCGCCCCGCTGACGACCACCAAGTCCTCACCCACAGGTGTGGAATCGATTTCGCGCACCGGTAACGGCAACATTGCTCGGCTATCTGCCGGACGCGCGACGGCTCGGGACGGGGTGGGATGATAGCACGGGCGCAGCCCTTCTAGGCGATCAACGGCATAGGAATCTTAACCATCGACAGGGATCGCGCTTAATCCGCTGATAGGCCATCAATCCGACGTATCATCGCTAACCTCCCAAACACACGATGTGGTAACATTTCCCGCTGAGAGGCCCTGTCGCCATCCGGACAGGCCGTAATTCGACGCTGTCTAAAGACCGAAGATCGCTAACTGCGGGGAGGAAATCTCGTTTGTCCTAATACTCGGTTACCCACCGGGGTATCGACCGTCGCGGAGAGTATTACAAGGCGAAGTGAGGAACCTCACTATCAAGCGCGCAATGGCTGGTCGCAACTCATGCGTATCCACCCGTAACCTACGTTTCATTGCTGCGGGGTTGTCAGATGCTTTGCCCGGGTGCAGGGTGGAATAGTTCATCGATGACCATTCTGGGTCTGACACGGGAAGAGATGAGGCATGGCCACTCTGGTGAAGGGCGCCTTCGAGTCGCTGAGATAGGTGATCGAGATAACGAAAGGGTCGATGACGCCCGCGCCCCAGATCATCGTGCGAATCTAGGACACGATTGCTACCGGTCGCGGTGCGAATCGTCCTCGAGCGCTGCTAGCACACTGAGAGGTGAGATGGATAGCCGACCTTCCGCCAATGGTTCCGCCAGTCAGGGGGTGCTTCTCATCGGGCCCGGTGAGCTGCCCGATGCCACACAGCGGGCGTTACATGCTGCCGCGGCTCGGGTGACCCGGCTGGTGTATCCGAGCGATGCCGACATCCGCGAGGCGCTGAACGAGCAGGTCGACTCGGTGATCGTGTGCTCGAGGGATGATGCAGTGGCGCTTCGGCTGGCGCTGGTCGTGGAATACGTCCGCCCCGGGGTGCCTCTGATCGTCACGGTGCACGGCCGGATCGTCAGCTCCCAGCTCGAGCGCGCGGTGAGCAACATCCGCGTCACGTCCATGGCCGAGATCGTGGCTCCCTCGCTGGCCGCGCCCTGCCTTGATGACCGCCTGCTGTGGGTGAGGCGTACCCCAGAGGGATTCTCCGGCGTGCGGGCAGACTACGCCCGCCCGCAGCTGGTGGGGATCAAGGCGTCCGACCGCCGTCGCGGGCAGCAGTTGTTGGCGAGCCTTGGCTCGCTTTTTCGACCCTTCGAGCCCAGCGCCCGGATCCTGACTGCTGGCCTGTTGGGTTTCCTACTCATCCTCGTGCTCGACACCGTGGCGATAGTCCTGGTGCTTGACCGGTCGCCCTTCGATGCCTTTTACGCGGCGACCAAGACCATCGTCACCGTCGGACCGGACCAGGCCGCTGACCAGGGCCCCGGCTGGTTCAAGGTCTTCTCGGCGGTAAGCATGCTCGCGGCGGTTGCCTTCACCGCGCTGTGTACCGCGGGCGTCATCGAGCGCCTGCTCGGCCGCCGACTGACCACCGTCGTCGGCTCCCGGGTAGTACCACGCAAAGACCACGTGGTGGTCGTCGGCCTGGGCCAGGTCGGACTACGCCTGTGTCTACTGTTGCGCGAGCTTGGCATGCCCGTGCTCGCGGTCGAAAGCGATCCAGACCGCTACAACGTTGCACGGGCAAAAAACTATGGGCTTCCCGTGATTATCGGCCAGGCCAGCAGCCACTTCCTCCTCAAGCGACTCTCGCTCCACCGTGCCCGAGCACTCGCCGCAGTGACCAGCCACGAGATTGAGAACATCTCGGCTGCGGTGGCCGCGCTCGGCATGCATGACGACCTCCGCACGATCCTGCGGGCGGGGCGCGGCGACGTGGTGAACGAGACGCGTTCGCTATTCCGCATCGGCGTGGTGCGAGATGTCTACCGGATCGCGGGGACCCTGCTCGCCGCTGCGGCCTTGGGCTCGGACGCGACGGAGGCGTTCCTCCACGAACAGACGGTATACCTGATCATGCCCGACGGCCGGATCGAACCCTTCCAGGCCGATGTGCACACCGGCACCTACTGCATCGGCTGCGCGACCGGCCCCACAGTCATAGCAGCCACGACGGATCCCCGCCGAAAATGCTGTTGCATACACGGAGGACAGGTTCGGGCAAGCTGAGCCGATGCGTCGTCGCCTTGCCCGACTGCCAGCGCCGAGGTTTGGTTTAGCCGGGTTCCGCTTCCACCGGAGGCGAGCACGGTGATGATGCGCTGGTAGCTGCGTGACGGGCTGATGTCCCTGTCCCCATGGATGTCAAGCCGCTGAGGCTTGCCGCGTGGTGGGTTCAGCTCGCGGCTTGATGTGCTGGTAGACCTCGCGGCAAGGGAGCGTTTGAGGCAGCGGATCGCTTCGCGGGGGATCTTGCCTTCGGCGATGCGTCGTGGGACGTAGTG
The DNA here is from genome assembly GCA_030860695.1 of Actinomycetota bacterium. Classification (GTDB taxonomy): domain Bacteria; phylum Actinomycetota; class Actinomycetes; order Mycobacteriales; family Pseudonocardiaceae. The sequence continues at coordinate 2,453 of JALZHU010000324.1, read as the reverse complement.
GCGGCTGCGGGTGTCCCAGCGCAACCGGGACAAAACGATGGAGTAAGCGGAGTGTGCTTGCCGGTCCCCATTGCGGTTGAGCCGTCGGCGTGGGATCGCGCGCGAGGAGCTGTCGAGGGGCTGACACCGCAGAGGGCGAAGGAGGCCTCGCTGTGCAGTCGTTCGGGCTGTCTTCGATGATGATGAGCAGCGTGGCGGCAGTGTCGGGCCAGAGTCCGTAGTGGTCGGGGAGCTGCGGGGCGTGGGCAGTGATCACTTGAGTGATCCGGAGCCTGAGGTCGTTGATCTGGTGGGTGAGCTCCAGGATACGGCGGGCCATAGCTACAGCGGGTAGGCCGCGGTGGTGGTGTCGCTGGGCGCGTCGACGGGCAGTTGAGCGCACTGGCGAATGAGCCTGGAAGTGCTCAGTGCTCAGCCCGGACAGGGACTCGCGCAGGATCAGGAGCAGGTACCTGTTCAGCGCTGCCCCGGAGGAGCCAGTGCACTCCACGCCGGCCCGCCGCGGTGTCCCAAACCCGTGTGCTCAGGTGAGCAACTGCTGGCAACCGGTGGCGGTCGTCGGGAAGCTTGCAGCGCCCAACAGCACACCCAGCACGCTGATCACCCCTGCGGCATGAACATCTTTGTGAGTGCCCACACCAACAATGACCTTCTCGGAGTCGGTATGGGTCTGGCTGAGCTGGGTTGCCTGGCACATCCTGGGCACGATCGTCGTCAGTAACCGGCGGGCGAAGGGACAGGCAAGCTGTTCGATCAGTGCGGATGCGGACGCAGCACCCCACACGCGAGTGATCCCGCTACGGACATCAGCTGCAACACCACCGAGCACCTGCTGGCCGACACAGACCTCGCCAGCGGACGCTAGGGCAGATCAGGCCATGCTGCGCGAGCTGCCGCAGGGGCAGGCGAGCATCAGTTACTAAGTCGCCGCTCATCACGCCGCCGCAGAATCGCCCGACACGCGCTCCACCCCCCTCGACCTAGGGTTTCGGTTTGCCCGGCGACTCCCACCTCGAACTGCTATGTCGAACCCGCAAACGAAGGATCATGGCGAGCAGTCGAGCGGGTGGGATACCAGCGCGAAGACCTGCTACGCAGCTGCCAGGCCGTGGGCAGCAACCGCCGCGACATGCCATGTACTCACTGCTGCCGGACCACTCACCCGTCAAACAGCCTTCGTAGGGCCCCACGCGGTCAGCGGTATTAATGGAACGACTGCACGAGCACCTCGGTATCGACTGCTGGTTACTGTCTGGGAGTCCTGGGGATCCACGCTGATCCTCGCCTACGCCGAGCGTCACCCGCACCGGGTGTCGGCAATCGCGATCTCCGGCGTTACCACCACTCGATGCTCGGAGATCGACTGGATCTACCGGGTATCGCGCGCTTCTTCCCCAAGAATTGGAGCGGCTTCGGGCCGGGTGTCCCCGAGGCCGACCGCAACGACGGGCCTCGTTTGCCGCCTACGCGCACCTGATGGAAAGACCCGACCCGCTCGTGCGGTCCCGTGCCACGAACGCCCGGTGCGCGCGTCGGCGCAGGATCGTCGTCAGCTGCCGGGCGGTGTGCCAGCATCACCGCGACTCCTGGTCACCGTTTCGTGGCCAAACAGATCGATGTTCAACATCCTCGAGAGTGAGGAAAGGATGGGCGCGCGCCGTATGGGATGAGGTGAGCCGGGAAGTATCCATCACTCATAGATCCAGTTGGTTGCTCGCTGATCGGCGAGCAGTTGCAACGAGTGCTGGAGTCTGTCCGCAGAAAAGTCCTGCGGGCGCCGCCAGACCAGAGTAAAGACTCCAACGGTGATCAGTCCGGCTACCAAATGCTCGTTGGTGATGCGGCGGGCGCGGCTGTAGACCAACCGCCCAACCCTGGCATACAGGTCCAGCAGCGCTTCGCTGTCACCAGCCAGAATTCGGTCCAGCAAAGGCTGCTCCCAGCCGACTGCAGCGGTAACCCCGTACTCGACCTCGCACGGGCGGTCACCGTCGATTTTCCGCTGTGCGGCCACAGATCCCGCAGCATTGTTCCTCCCCAGGAACCCCGCTCCACTGGCGGCGAGTAGGTTCTGCGGAGGGACGATGCTGGTGGGCGCAGATGCCGCCGTCAGGACCGCGTCTGCGGCGTCTTCAGCGGTATCGGATACCACCAGCAACAGCACCGTCCGAGGCCCGTCCCGGTCGGTCACTGCGATTGGGTGCAGGTTGAGGGTCTTGAAGCCTCACACCGGATCACTGAGCCATTGACGCGGAGCTTGACTGAAGCGACGCCCCAGGTTGGTGAGGGCGCTCGGCTTACCGGAATGCGCTGAGCGCCCAGTGCCGCAATTAGTGTGGGGATTCCCACCTTGGTGTCATAGGGTGAGTGCACCATCGAGATTGATAGCATATTGTCCCTGTTGGCAGAGGGAAGGGAGTCATTGTCAGTGCGGGGTGCGGAGATTCGTGCCG
>JALZHU010000063.1 GCA_030860695.1 Actinomycetota bacterium | reverse complement strand
GGTCACCGCCGGCTGAGCCGGCAATCAGGTCACCGCCGGCTGAGCCGGCAATCAGGTCACCGCCGGCTGAGCCGGCAATCAGGTCACCGCCGGCTGAGCCGGCAATCAGGTCACCGCACGAGAACCCTGACGTTTAAACACGATTAGTACACGTTCACCCACTCTGGGTATGGACGGCGACGAATATCGCGGGTTCTGTGGATAGCACAGCCCAACAGTCACATCTGTCACACCGGAAACACCTGCCCCCGACAAGACAGGAGTATCCCGTGACGCTGCCGGCTCGTCGCTACCGCCGGGTCCGCATCACTGCCCGGATTGCCGCCTCGGTCGTCGTCGCGATGCTCGCAGTGGTTAGTGGAGCGGACAGCCCAGCCCTTGCCGAGGATCGGGCCCAGGGGCAGGCGCAGGATCGGGTGACCACCTGGTTTCCCCGCCTGGACCCTGACTGGGATGACACGAACGTGCACGCTGACACTGGCGGGCTGCGCCTGAAGGCCACCTCCGCGGCGCCAGCGAGCATCAGGACTGGCCGGCTGGAGGGCATGCTGGTCACTGCGGTGCACCAGTTGGTCGAGCCCAGCAGCCGGGTAGCGGCGGAACTCGCCGCCGATCAGCCAGCCGGGTCGGCCGTTGTCGTCGACGTCCGTGGCACTCGGGGCGACGGCTCGTGGACCGAATGGGTGCCCACCAGTGCCGAGGTGCCCACGCTACTGGACGCAGCGGTGACGAGCGTGCAGGCCCGGGTCATGCTGCGCAGTGGCGACGGCGGCGCAAGCCCGCTGGTGCGATCAGTTCGTCTGACCGCGCAACCCGGCGCACAAACCCTTTTCGCCCCCCTGCGGAACGCTCGTAGCCACCGGGTCTTCGCTACCCGCGAGGGACTGGTCGGAGGCACCACGGCCAACGGTCACGTGATCCGCGAGCGCGATCACTTCGTCGCACTGCCTTCCCGCCGGGGACTGTCCCCCCGAGGCTCGGGCGACTACACCGTGAAAGTCTGTTCAGACCGTGGCCGATGCGAATGGGCACCGGTATGGGACGTCGGTCCGTGGAACACCACCGACGACTACTGGAACCTGTCAAATGAACGCCAATCTTGGCGCGACCTACCGCAGGGACTGCCCCAGGCACAAGCTGCCTACGACGACGGGTACCACGACGGTTTAGACCAGTTCGGCAGGAAGGTGCGCAATCCGGCTGGCATTGACCTGGCAGACGGCACATTCTGGGACGGTTTGGGCCTGCGCGATAACAGCTGGGTCACCGTGACCTACCTGTGGACCGACGACGGACCGCCCGCCATCGTGGGGATCCCCCTTCTCCCTGTCCACAGTGGCCCCGGCGAGCAGTATCCGGCGGTGGGTCTGGCGGCACAGCGAGCCAAGCTTCCCGTCGAGTGCACTGTCACCGGCCAGGCCGTCACCGGCAGCGTGGGAGTCACCGACCGGTGGTTGCGGATCGGCCCGAATCAGTTCGTGCCAGCCGCGCATGTCAGTGTCCAAGGGAGTCCAAAGGGTCGAGAAGGGACTCACAAGAGCTGCGCGACTCCGTAGGGTTGGCTGGTGGCGACCGTAGGGCAGTGGGTTGAGGGGGCGCGGCCTCGAACGTTGCCCAACTCGATCGCGCCGGTGCTGGCGGGTTGGGGTGCGGCAGCAGCACTCGGCGCGTCAGATTGGGCGCGGGCACTGCTAGCTCTGCTCGTGGCACTAGCACTGCAGATCGGGGTCAACTACGCCAACGACTACTCCGACGGCGTCCGTGGCGCCGACGCTATCCGGGTAGGTCCGATGCGCCTGGTCGGTTCCGGTGCGGCCGCACCCGGTGCGGTACGCATGGCGGCGCTAGCCAGTTTCGCGGTCGCCGCGGTCGCCGGAGCCGTCCTGGTCGCGCTGACCCGACAGTGGTGGTTGCTGGTGCTGGGCGCGGCGTGCATCGCCGGAGCGTGGTGCTACACCGGTGGGCTCCGCCCCTACGGCTATGCCGGGCTCGGCGAGCTGGCCGTGTTCGTCTTCTTCGGCCTGGTCGCGGTGCTCGGCACCCAGTACGTCGTCAGTGGGCAGATCAGCGCCACCGGTGGCTTCGCGGCCGTCGCGGTAGGAGCGATGTCGGCCGCGGTCCTGGTGGCCAACAACCTGCGCGACATCCCCACCGACTCCGCGGCAGCCAAGCGCACTCTTGCGGTGCGCCTCGGCGACCACCGGACTCGGACGCTGTACACCGCGCTGATGGCCGTCCCGTTTGCGGTGACTCTCGGCTTCGCAATCACCCGGTGGACGACGCTGGCCGGCCTGCTCGCCCTAGTCCTTGCGGTGCCCGCGGTGCATCGGGTCCGCCGCGGGGCGAACGGGCCGGAGCTGATTCCGGTGCTACGGGACACCGGACTGGCGCTGCTGGTGTGGGCGACCGCAACCGCTATCGCGCTGGCGCTCTCAACAACAGCGGCATGGAGATAGTGGGCATTACTAGGGCTCCTCACCGCGGAGCTGGCTGCGGAGCCGGTCCCGCTCGGCCCGGCGGCGCGCCGCAACCATCGCCAGGCCCGCGTTCACCCGTGCTCGCAATGAGCGCAGCAGCACCATCGACAGCGGCAGTGCCACCACGATTGCCAGCAAGATCGAAACCAGCAATGGCGCACCGGCAAGGACTAAGAGCCACGCCATGACAGACACCAGCGCCAGCCGGGCTGCGCTGTAGAGCGCCAGATCGCGGACGAGCGCGGAGCCGGTCGGCGGGATCTGCGGTGCCACCACGCCCCCTGATTCTAGGCCGAATGGGTACGGCGTGTGTAGTGCTCCTGGCCAACGGGTAGCTCCTGACCAGGGACTATGTGGTGCGGAGGCGTGTCATGACCACCGTCGGCTGGATCGTGTTGGGAATCCTCGTATTGGTGATCATCGTGCTGTTGGTGGTGGCTGCGCGCTGGCGGAGCCGGGCGAGCATTCAGGAACAATTCGGACCTGAGTACGAACGTGAGGCCGCTGCGCGCGGCAGCGAGCGGGACGCGGCTCGACACCTGCGCGAGGTTGCTGATCGACGTGACATGCTCGATATCCGCCATCTGGAGCCCGCCGCCCGCGATCGCTACACCCGCCGCTGGGAGGCCGTGCAGGCCGAGTTTGTCGACCGCCCCGCACATGCGCTGGATGAGGCAGATCGACTGATTACCGACGTAATGCACGATCGTGGCTACCCGGTGGAGGACTTCAATGAGCGGGCCCAACTCGTCGCCGCGGACCATCCCCAGGTCGTCGAGCATTACCGCGCTGCGCATGCCGCCCGGCAGCGCCATCGACGACAGAGCCATGACGGTCGTCCGGGCGCCATTGACACTGAGGAGCTACGGCAGGCGTTCGTGCATTACCGAGCGCTGTTCGACGAACTCGTGCATGATCGGTGAGTGGCCGTGAATGAAGACATTCCTACGGAGGCACAAATGGATACCCGGCAACAAGAGGGTGAGCCCGAACGGCGAGAAGGTCTGGGCGGTCGGGTACGTCGCTTCGTCGACAGTGAGTTAAGCCGCGTTCTGAACAAGGAGGATCGAGAAGCTGACCGTAGCCGTACTGACTATCGCCGTGATTCGGACCCAGCCCCCGACTTTGACCGGAGCCCTGAGTTTGACCGGGCCGGCCAGGAACCCGTCATCCCCTCCGCCGGTGAGCCTGGCCGCGCCGAACCCGCGACGACAACCGCGCCTGTTGACCCCGAACACGATCCCACCGCTTCCGAGAGGGTCGAGGAGCCCGGACCCCGCTCCAGCGATCAGGCCGCTGCCGATGGCAGTGCGGAGCGCGTGGGATTGCTTAATGACCCCGCCGCGCTGCGTGACCAATGGCAACGCGTGCAGGGCGCCTTCGTTGACGACCCGCAGCGTGCGGTGCATGAGGCCAGCTTGCTCGTGGAGCGGACGCTGCAAGAAATCCATGAGAATGTCTCACGAGGGCATACCGGCGACCCGACATCGACCGAGGACTTGCGGGTGAGTTTCCAGCGCTACCGCGAATTTTTCCACCGGCTGTTGTCAGCGTGAAGGGGCCGGAGAAAATTAAAGATACAAAGATACCTTGAAGTAGCTACGCCAGTCTCTATCCAGAATACAGAAGCTGGCCCCTGAGCAGCATACTGATCAGGGGCCAGCTTTTGCTATTTGTTCAGGTCTGGACCCTCTTCTCATCGCCCGCCCCGGTATCCTGCGGGGGGTTCTCAGCGGTCACCGGGTCGGGCTCTTTCTCACCCGCGCCGAGGTTCGACTGTTCCCCAAGCTCGTCCACGCGCTCCTTGAACTCGTCCGCCGAAGGCGCATTTGTCCGGTCCTCGGCCATCATCGCTCCTCTCCGTGGTGGGACCCCTGCCCAGTGGATTACCCCGGCAGTACCGGTCGTAAACTCCACGTCCGAACCCCGTACGGCAGTGTACGACGACTGTCGGCCGCGTGGGAGTGGAATGATCTCCTCGGTGCGCAGGGACCAGACGCGTGGAGCCCGCCGGAGGTGCTGATCGGGCGACCAGGCCCTGAGTGGGGAAGAACTGCGGCTTTTGGCGCGTTCATCCCATTACCGACGCTTTACCTCTACAGAACCGTTCGAGTACCTAGCGAGAGACCTGTCACGATACTCCGGTAGGTCCTGACTGTGAGGTCGACGAGCTCGGGGAGGCCCGCAATGACCCAGTTACAGCACACGGAACGTCTGCTGACCCCAGGGGAGGTGGCCGCGCTGTTCCGAGTGGACCCCAAGACCGTCACTCGGTGGGCTTCCGCTGGACGGATCGGCTCGATCAGGACTCCAGGCGGGCACCGGCGGTTCCGTGAGACCGAGGTCCGTGCGCTGCTCGCCTCGCTCACTACTCCGGCGCCGCTAGATCGCCCCTCGGAGCGCGCTGCTCGCAAGCCTGCCGGGTGAAATCCGGGTGAAGCTTGGGTCGTCGGCAGCGCTGAACGCTACTACGCTCGGTGGCGACCTGGAGGAGGTAACTGCCGTGCAGTATGTAATGGCGGCGATCGGGATGGCTACGGTCACCGCGCTGCTGTGGAAGGCGTTGCGCCCGCAGCGCCCGGCCGCGCGCTCGGTGCTCGCGCCGGACGACGATCCGGAGTTTCTCCGAGGCTTGAACCGCAAGCGGCAGCAGCCCGGCGACGAGCGCTGACTCGGATGCTAGCGCTGGGCCCGGGTGACTGCGTGCGGGAAGTCGTCAGCGACAGTCGCCGCCAGCTCCAGGGCGGCCAGCCGGGCGCTGTGGCCGAGACGATCGAGATCGATCTCGCCACCCTCTTCAAGGTGCTCATCAAAGGGCATCCGGCACACCGCTCGGCAGCGGGCGGCGAAGTGCGTGGCGACCCGTTCCAGGTCGACTTTGCCGGCGGTCGGTCGCACCGAGTTGATCACGGTAACTGACCGGCCAACCAGCTCGCGATATCCATGCGCGTCCAGCCAGTCGAGGGTGGCCGCTGCCGAACGCGCGCCGTCGATCGAGCTGGACGAGACGATGACCAGGGAGTGCGCCAGGTCCAGCACGCCTTTCATCGCCGAGTGCATCAGCCCGGTCCCGCAGTCGGTGAGCACGATGTTGTAGAAGTGTTCGAGGAGGTTCACCGTGCGCCGGTAATCGGCCTCGCCGTAGGCCTGGGACACCGCTGGATCCTGCTCACTGGCGAGGATCTCCAGCCGACTAGGGCCCTGCGAGGTATAAGACCGGATGTCGGAGTAGCGGCGAATCCGATCGGCATCGCGTAACAGATGCCGCACCGTGGCGGTGGTCTCCAGCGGGATTTTCTGGGACAGCGTCCCCCGATCGGGGTTGGCGTCCACCCCAATCACCCGGTCACCGCGCAACGATGCGAGGCTCGAGCCCAGCGTGGCCGTGATGGTGGTCTTGCCGACGCCGCCCTTGAGGCTGAGCATCGCGATCTTGTAGCAGCCGTGCAGGGGCTGGTTGATCCGGGAGATCAGTTCCCGGCGCTCCAGGTCAGCGGGGCTCTCCCCGAGGTTGACAGTACCCTTAGTGGCAATAAACAGTGCTCGGCGCCATCCCGACTGTGGGGCTCTTCTGGTTTGCCGGAGTAACTGTGCGGAGGACAGGTCCTGCGAAGGGTCCGCCGGCTGCCCGTGCACCCGGCTTGAGCCGGACGGGCCGCCGTTCACGGGCTCGTCGGGGCGTCCGATCACGCTCACTTGCCTCCCTGAACGCAGTGTCAGATCCCGGCGTAGGAGTGGAACCCGGCGATGACGATGTTGACGAAGAACAGGTTAAACAGCATCACCCCGAAGCCGACCACGTTGATCCAGGCCGCCCGCCGACCGCGCCATCCGGCCGTCGCCCTGGCGTGCAAGTAGCCGGCATAGACCACCCAGGCGACCAGTGCGCAGGTCTCCTTCGGGTCCCAACCCCAGTAGCGGCCCCAGGCGGCCTCGGCCCAGATCGCGCCGGTGATGATCGCGAAGGTCCAGATCGGTAGGGCCACCACGGCGGTGCGGTACGCCAACCGGTCCAGGCTGGCGCTATCAGGCAGCCGGGAGGCAACCCGCGAGCTGGTCTCTGCGCCAATCAGGTAAAGCACGCTGGCCACCCCAGAAACCAGCAGGATGCCCGATGCGATGGCTGCCGCCGAGACATGGATCGTGATCCAGTACGAATTCAGTGCGGGGATCAGTGGTGCGGCCTGCGCATAGAGCACCGTGCCGGCCAGAAACAACAGCACCACGACGGGCAGCAGCACGAAACCGCCCAGCCGTCGCAACGCCGTCGCAACGCTGCGCTGCCGGTACAGCACGACCAGCCAGCCGGCTACCGCGACGAAGCAGATCGCCGAAGTGAACTCATACATGTTGGCCCAGGGCACCCGTCCAACCGCGACTCCGCGTAGCGCCAGTGAGCTGGCGTGCACCAGCGCAGCCAGCACGGTAAGGGCCACCGCGGACCGACCGACCCGCTCGTACTTTTCCCGGGACAGTGACATTTCTTGGGCGCCGTCTGGGGGCGCCAGGGTCGCGACCAGTCCATCACGCTCGGTAGCCGTACGCCCCACCGCGGCGGTTACCGGAGCCCGACCTGCTGCGTACTCGACGGCGTGCAAAACCATCGCGAGCAGATACAGCACTAGCGCGGTGCCGTAGGTGAGGTCGCTATAGGACGCCAGGACCGGGTCGATCGGCATCGCTCACCGTCCTCCCTTCGAGACCTCGGTAGGCACCGGTGACTGTGCCCGCCTTGGCGGCAGCAGGTCAGCAGCGATCCGGTCGAACTCCTCGCCGTAGCCAGCGGCCTCGGTTCGGGCCAACCCGCCCAGCTCGACCACGGTACCGGCCAGTCCGGTCGGGGTGACGCGCACCCAAAACCGGCGGCGCTTCACCGCCAGGGACAGCCCGAGGCCACCGAGCACCAGCACCGCGAAGCCGAGCACCCAGCGCTGTGCCGGGTCATAGGAGACCTGCAACGAGACAAACCGGGTCACCCCGTCGAAGCGCACCACCGTGTGATCGGGCAGGGTGAGCTGTTCACCGGGACGCAGGTTCTGCCGCGCCACCTGCTTAAGCCGTCCAGAATCCACCATGGACTGCTCGATTGAGAAGATGGACTGGCCGCGGCCGGAGTTGTTGCCCAGATCGCCCTTGAGCACATCGATCGCGACGGCCGGATCGAGCATGTCCGGGAAGCTGGAGGACAGCAGCGCGCCCTGGAACGCTGCGGTCGGCGCGAACAGCCCGGTGATCGCGAGCTGCCGGGTCCGCCGTACGGCGTCGTCGGTTACCCCGGGCGGGTCGAACTTGGTTGTGCCTTCAGATAGGAGGGTGGCCATGTTCACCGGCGGCCACTGCACCACACCGCTGCGCTGCTGCCCGTCGGGGAAGGTCACGGTGAATTGCGGTGCGTAACCGTGGCCGAGCAGGTAGACCCGGGTACCATCCATCCGCAGCGGGTCGTTGACCTTCAGCTGATCCGGATGCCAGGTGCTGGTCCTCAGATCGTCGGGACCCTGGTAGCGGATGCTGGCGCGGAATTCCTGTGGCTGCCCGGTGCTCAAGTACGTCGGGGTGAACTCGTCGACCTGCACGCAGAACGGGTCGAGCTCGGTGCCATCCACGGACAGGCCGGGACGAAACGAGTCGTAGGCCAGCGGGCCGGAGTTGCAGAACTGCGACCCGTTGGCGAGCACGATCACCTGGCCCTCGTAGCCGACCAGCTTGCCGATGGCGAAAGACACCAGCAACCCGAGCAAGGCGACATGGAAGACGAGGTTGCCGGCCTCCCGCAGGTAGCCCCGCTCGGCGGACAGGGTCCGGGCACCATCGGGCTCAGCTCGCTCGACGATGCGCCACCCACGCAGCCTTTGCCGTGCGGCAGCCAGAACCTCCCCTGGGGTAGCGGCGGACTCGCCGCGGGCGTGGTGCGGCAACCGTCCCAAGTTGCGGGGGGTAGCGACCGGGGCCTTGCGCAGCTGCCGGGCGTACTCGACGCTTCGCGGCAGCACGCAACCCACCAGCGACACGAACAGCAGCAGGTAGATCGCGGCAAACCAGGGGCTCGTGAACACCTCAAAAAAGCCCAGCCGGTCCAGCACCGGAGCTATGGTCGGATGCTGGGCCTGGTAGATCCGGACCCGCTCGGGATTCAGCGAATATTGCGGTAGCAGCGCACCCGGCAGCGCGCCCAGCGCCAGCAGGAACAGCAACACCAGCGCGGTGCGCATGCTGGTCAGCCCGCGCCAGGTATTGCGCAGCATTGCGGTGACGGGGTATGCCCGAGTCATCTAAATCGGCGTCTCGAAGCCAGTGACTGGCCCGCGCAGGACCGCGATGAGCTCCGCCCACAGTCCCGTGACCAGCAGCAGCCCGACAGCGATGAGTAAGGCCCCACCGGCCAACTGCACCCCGCGGATGTGTTCGCGCAGCCACGCCACGGCGCGCACGGCACGGCGGGCGCCAAGTGCCAGCAGCAGGAAGGGCACGCCTAGCCCGAGGCAATAGGCAGCCACCAACAGCACCCCGCGAGCCAGACCGCCGCCGGGAGTGCTCACGGCCAGCGCAATCACCCCTACCAGGGTGGGTCCTAGGCATGGCGTCCAGCCAAGACCGAACACCGCACCCAGCAGCGGGGCACCGAGCACATGCCGGGGTGTTAGCCCTGGTCGCGGATGCAGGCGGAGATCGCGCTGCAGCACCGGGATCAGTCCGACGAACACCAGCCCCATCGCGATAGTCACCACGCCGCCGACACGCTGCAGGGTGACCTCGTTGAGCACAAGCCGATCAGCGACGCCGAGCACGGTCACCACGCTGGCGGTGAACACCACCGAGAAACCGAGCACGAACAGGGCCACCGCGCCGAGCACCTTGCCCCGACTCTGGGTGTCACCCTCGGCACCGACCAAGCCGGTGAGGTAGGCGAGGTACCCCGGCACCAGCGGGACCACGCACGGTGAGGCGAAGCTGACCGCCCCGGCGAGCACTGCCAACCCCGCGGCCAGCAACAGTGGCCCAGAGGTAGCAAGTTCGGTAAGCCCCACAGTTGGTCAGCGTAGGTCGAGGCAGCCCTTCAAGTACCGCCAACCCCAGGCACAGGCGCTCTCCACGGCTACCAATTCCCGGCGTCGAGCTCGCGTCGCAGCTTCCGGGCGGGCTCGTGCGACGAGATCTGGTAAAGGCTCAGGATGAGGTCGAATACCGTCAGCAGGTACGGCTGCGCCGGCCGGAAGTCGGCGTAGACCCGGCCTTGCAGCAGTGGTGGGAACGAGGATTCCGCGGTTCCGTCCAGGAGTAGGGGCAAGACGCTCTCCTTATCAGTTTCGGAACCGATCATCCGTTTCCCGATAAGATCACCCTCCGCGGCCACCACGAAGGCGCCCATCGGCTCATCGTTGTCGTATTTGGCGCGGTACCGCGGCGTACCCACCACAATGATCCGGTCAGCATGGGCAATGCGCTCGACGAACCGGGACACGCTGGCACCGATACGCGCGTTTTCCCATCGGTCGAGCAGCACGGTGATCCCCGCCTTGGTCAGGTCGGTAGCGAGCTCGTGCTCCACCCAGCGCGTCTGGCGGTCGTCGCCCCAGGCGTAGCTGATGAAGCACTCGGGCACCGGAATTCCTTCCTGCGTGACGTAGGTCTTCAGCCGGAACAGCACCTGCTCGAACCGCGACCGCTGGCTGGCTGCCCGGCACTGGGTATCCCGGTCGGCGACCTGCGCCCGAGTGAGTTCGATCGGGATATCAGCCGGAGGCAGCGCCACCTGCTGCCCGCATTCGGGACAGAACGCGTATTCGGCGCCCTGAGCGAGCCGCTCCCGCACAACGGCCCGGTTAAGCGGGTGGTCCTGGGCGCATCGCACCACGTTGTAGCGACGGACGGTCAGCTCGTGGCGGGCCAGGAAGCTTTCGACCAGACTCTGGAACAGCGTCCGGATTGGCGTCCCCACGGTGGTGCCGAAGTAGAGTACGAGGTCCAGCTCTCCCTCGCGCTCATCTTCCTTGCGAAGGCCGCACACCAGGCCGTCGCCCACGACGTAACGGGCGTGGTCGCGCCACTGGTTGGTCCGGGTAAACGTGCTGGTGTACCCCAGCAGCACGACCAGCGAGGCGTAGACGTTTTCCACCGCACCGCTCACCGTGTACGCAGTGCCCTCGTCGATGGGCTGCTCGTCGGCGATCACCGGTTTCTTGAGGTTGATGAGTTCCGGGAATACCAGATAGGAATGCCCGGAGAGCGGATCGGTCTCGCGGAAGCAGACCGAGCGCTTCAGGAACATCGCAACGGCCGAGTCGAGCAGCACCTCCCGCTCCTGCACCGTCAGCACCTGCAGCTCCGGAAAGTGGTATCCGCCGGAAAGCACCTGCTGTTCCTCCAACGCACCCAGGCCTTTCGGGTTGCGTCGCGCCTCCAGGACCATTGACGAGGCGAGATTGTTCAGCAGCGCCGGCGCGAGCAGGATCCGCGGCTCGCCGCGCGAGTTGCGCAGCTGCGCAACACAACCGTGATTCGACAGGTGCCGCACCACCGTCACCAGCTCGTCATCGGTGAACTTGATACCGGGACACTCCTGCTCCAGGCACACCCGGATCTCTGCGAGGCTGAGAATTGTCTTCTCGGGGCTCGGCGCCTCCTTGAGCCCCAGCACGTAGTCCTTGATTCGCTTGAATGTCTGCGTGGTGACCGTTGTCGGGCACTCATCCCAGCGGATCGTCGCGCGCATCAGCTCAATTAACTCGTCCAAACCATCGCCTCGCAGCGCACTCGTTGCCACGTACCCCGCGATGCCGCGCTCGGTGCAGAACGCCTCGGTCTCCTCTGTGGTAAGCCGCGGCGCGCCGCGATCACCGCGGGCGGCAACCAGAATGATCGGACAATGCCGCCCTATCTGCTGCAGCCAGTACTCCACGCCACGCAGCGGATCATCCCCCAGTGTTGGGTCAAACAGCACGAGGGCCAAGTTGGCGTCGCCCAGATACAGTGCGTGGATCAGCCGGTAGTCGGGCTGGCCGGCGAGGTCCCACAGGATAGCATCGCGCTCGGTGCCCTCAGGCGTGGTACTGGAGAGCTCGTCGAGCAACCAGAACTGCTGACCGTGCGTCGAGGCGTGCTCGATGAACTTGCCATGTGCAAGCCGCCACCCGAGCCCCGTCTTGCCCACACCTGACTCGCCGACGAGCACGATCTTCGCCGTCGTATAGCTGACGCTGAGAGCAGCGGAATGCGAGAGCAGATGGTCGAGATCGAGCTCCCACAATTGCACGACACGATCGTTTTCACTTGCGAATTCATCCTTTAACGCAACTGTCGCCAAAATCGGCCGGTGTGGGTGAAACGCAACGCTTGGCACCCAGTACAGCCATGCCACCGGCGTCGGCAGGACTGCCCGGCATCGCCCGCTCTGGGTTTCCCAGAGTCGCACGGTGCCGTCGCTGCTATTCGACCCGAGCATCCGACCGTCTGCGGAAAACGAAAGGGTCAACACCCCGTCGGTGTGGCCCTCAAGAACGGCGATGGTGTTCCCTGTGGCCACGTCCCACAGCCTGACGGTCCGATCGTGGCTCGCGCTGGCCAATATCCTGCCACTGGGATGGAAGGCGACCGCAAAGACCGCTCCCGAGTGGCCGTCGAGCGTACGGAGTCGCGCCCCGCCGGGGATCTCCCACAGCGTGATCGTGCCGTCGCGGCTTCCCGTCGCGAGCATGCCGCCCTCGGCGTCGAAGGCCACCCCGACGACGTGACTTCCGTGGTGTTCGATGAGCTGGCGTAGCACCGCACCCGTGGAGAGATCCCACAGTGTGACTTGTGGCGCGTTACCCGCGGTCGCCAGGATGCGGTTTCGTGGGCTGAACGCGACGACGTAGCATGCACCGCTGTGCAGGGTGACGCGCAGTTCGCCGCTGTCCACGTCCCACAACCTCGTTACACCGTCGTTGCCCCCGGTGGCGAGGATGCGTCCCTCCGGATCGAAACCTGTAGCCACCACGCCGCCGTAATGGCCGCGGATCGTGTGCAGGCATACGCCAGAATCGGTGTCCCAGATGCCGACCGTGCCGGCCGATGACGCTGCCGCGAACAGTCGCCCGTCCGGCGACCAGCAGATGCGGCCGATTGCGCCCTCATGGGGAGTCAAGGTGCGCAGCAGCCGCACACCGTCCGGCAGCGGAGTTACCATCTCTGGAATGCTAGCTATGATACTCGTGCGTAGATCATCTGGACAGTCGCATCGGCTCGCCATATCGCCACCCCCGTTGTTGCCCCGCCGCTGCTCGTGAGCGTCCTATCCGACGAGGAGCGATCCTGCGGCTGCCCTGATACCACGTGGAGTGGGAATCACGGCTCCGTGGCGACCCGCTGCACTACAGGCAGCAGATCCTCCGTACGCATGGCATGCAGGAATACGGCGGCGACCCGGTGGTGGCGGTCCACAACAATCGTTAGTGGTACTACCGAACGTGGTATCCCCTTGAGTGCCAACAGCGCCCGGCCGGACGGGTCGAAAATCGACGGGTAGGTGAGGCCGAAGTCACGAGCGAAATCCGCGCCGGCCTGGCGGCTGTCCCGAACGTTGATCCCGACAAACTGCACGCGCTGACCGGCAGTGGCGTTGGCGACCTGCACCAGATCGGCTGCTTCAGACCGGCACGGTCCACACCACGAACCCCAGACGTTGAGCACCACCACTTGGTTGCGGTAGTGATCCAGCGACACCGTGGCGCCGGGCTCGGTGAGGCTGTGCCCGGACAGGTCGCCGACCACTTCCCGGGTGGCCGGCGGGTCGTAGAAAATCTCAGTCTTCCCACCCGGCGAGACGAACTCGAAGGTGCCGCCGCGGGCGACAGCGTCTGTGCCGGTAGCGCAGCCGGCCAGCAGGAGAGCCGCTGCGACGAGGACGAGCACGCGTCTCATGCCCCCGCTACCTTCGGGTCGGACCAGCCGGCGGGCTGACTGTAGACCACGTCAACCAGTACGTCGCCGGTGAACACCACGCTAGTCAATGACGCCAGGGAGCACTGCCGGCGCCGGGGATGGTGCCAGAGCGGCCGATGGGCCAGGTACCGGCGCAATATCCAGATGGGCAGCTGATGCGACACGCAGACCGCCTCGTGCCCAGCGGACCGCTCGCGGGCGCGGTGCATCGCGGCCAGCATCCGGTTCGCGATGTCCCGGTACGGCTCACCCCAGGACGGTCGGAACGGATTGCGCAACGCGAGCCAGTTCCGTGGGTCGCGCAGCGTCCCATTGCCGACTGACATCGGGAGGCCCTCGAACACATTGATCGCCTCGAGCAGCCCCTCGTCGGTGGCCAATTCCAGGCCGTGTATCGCGGCTATCGGCTCGGCGGTCTGCTGCGCCCGGAGCAATGGCGAGGCGACCACGTGCACCACGTCGTGGTCGCCGAGATACGCGGCGACTCGCTCGGCTTGGCGAATACCGACGTCAGACAGCCGAAAACCCGGTAGCCGGCCGTAGAGGATTCCCTCCGGGTTATGCACGTCGCCGTGCCGCAGCAGGTGGACCACGGTGCGGCTCATGCCGGCTCCACATCAGACGTTGCTTGGGCGGCGGCCCGGGCCGCGTACGGCAACGCCGCGGCGATCACCTCGAAGGCATCCTCATCCAGCGCCGCGGAGACGAACCAGGATTCGAACGGGCTGGGCGGGGCGTAGACCCCGCGTTCGAGCAGCGCATGGAAAAACGCCGGGAAGCGCCAGGTCTCGGTCGCTTGCACCCCAGCATAGTCACGCACTGGCCCAACATGGGTGAACAACACGCTGACCAGAGAGCCGGCAGTCTGCACCACGTGCGGCACGCTTTGGGCGTCCAAAGCCTCGTCGAGCAGCCCGGCGAGCCGGGTGGCCGCAGCGTCCAGCCGAGCGTAGACCTCCGGGTCGGCGGCCCGCAGCGTGGCCAGCCCAGCGGCCACCGCGATCGGGTTTCCAGAAAGTGTGCCCGCCTGGTAGACCGGCCCGGCCGGCGCCAAGTGGGACATTAACTCCGCGGAACCACCGAACGCCGCCGCCGGCAGCCCGCCGGACATCACCTTGCCGAAGGTGTAGAGGTCGGCCGGCACCTGCTCGAGCCCGAACCAGCCAGCGGCCGAAACCCGGAACCCGGTCATCACCTCATCCAGCACCAGCAGTGCACCGTGGGCGTGGCACAGCTCGCGCAGCGCCGCATTGAATCCGGGGTCGGGCGGCACCGCACCCATGTTCCCGGCGGCAGCCTCGGCGATCACGCAGGCGATCTCCTCGCCTCGTGAGGAGAACACGGCCCGCACCGCGTCGATGTCGTTGTAGGGCAGCACGATCGTGTCCGCGGCCTGGGCGCCGGTGACGCCGGGGCTGGATGGGAGCCCGAAGGTGGCGACGCCGGATCCGGCGGCGACGAGCAGCGCGTCGACGTGCCCGTGGTAGTGCCCAGCGAACTTGAGCACCCCGGAGCGCCCGGTAGCGCCGCGGGCCAGCCGGATCGCGCTCATCGTCGCCTCGGTGCCGGAATTGACCAGGCGGACCTGCTCGACCGGCTCGACCCGGCTCACGATCTCCTCGGCGAGTTCAATTTCCCCGGTGGTGGGGGTGCCAAAGGACAGCCCATGCGTGACGGCCGCCCGTATCGCTTCCACGACCGCGGGGTGTGCATGGCCCAGGATCATCGGTCCCCAGGAGGAGACCAAGTCGACGTAACGGTTGCCGTCGGCGTCCCACAGAGAGGGTCCCGATGCGCGGACCATGAAGCGCGGCGTGCCACCGACCGCTCGAAAGGCCCGCACCGGGGAGTTCACCCCCCCGGGGATCACTGCGCTGGCCCGCTCGAACAGCCAACCTGACTCGGTGGCGCTCACGCCGCAACCCGGCGGGTGCCTGCTGGGAAGTAGCGGCAGGGCACGATCACATTCCCATCCTGTCTCATGTGCTGGAGACCATGCTGATCGACAAGGTGGACAGCGCCACGGGTCAGCCAGATCGGTTCGGCTCGGCGGAAGCGGAAACTAGGTCGGCGGCGCCGTCGCGCGGGCTGGTGGACCGCCTGGCAATTGCCACCCGCCGTCCCGCGTCGAGCAGCAGGATCCCGGCAAGCGTGGCCATGCTGGTGGCGAGCGCCCACCAGCGTCCCTCGATCCGGCTCAGCTCGATGCCGCGGCGCACCGTCACGATCACACCGCGGTGCCAGCACCACCAAGCCAATCCGCCCAGCACGATGGCGGCCAGCACCTCGGCCACGGCCGCCGCAGCCCGCAGCGGGCGACGCGGCGTCGACATTGCGAAGCTCACGCCCTGCACCCTGCCATGACACCTCCCGTGGTTGGTTGGTAGGGACTGTCGGTGATTGCTGGAACATGATCACCATGACACCAGCGACCGACATCGAGGGGCTGCTCCGCCGCTAGCACGCGCGGTGAGCCGGGTGCAGCTACGCGAGGCCGGCCTGAATGCGAACACGATCGATTCGTGGGTCCGCCTCGAATCGGTTGTCAGAACCCGGGGTTGCGTGGGCGGAACCACGCATTGGCAGCAGGGCCGAACATGGTCGCGATGGCCCCCACGAGCAGGAGGAGCTGGACGTAGGTGACGAGCACCGGACCGGTGGCATTCGTCAGCCCAAAAAGCACGAGCAACACCGTCAAACCACCGAGCACAGCCAGCACGATCCGCGCCCAATTGCGGCCCCCGCGCATGAGAAACACGAAGACGAATCCGATTGCGATGAACAACAGCCCGACTAAAACCGTTCCAATCAGCACACCGGTTGCTACGCTTTCGATCAACGACCGGTCCAGCGTCGGATTCTGGGCGACCGCGCTGTTGATCGCCTCGGCCCGTAGGCGGTCGATCTGGGTCAACGCGCTGAGGCTGCCGATCACGCCGAGGGTCAGGTTGACGATCCAGAGCCAGAAAGAGATTTCTACTCCCCTCGGCCGGGGTCCCCGAGCCGGGGCCGCGGGGACCTGATAGCTACCTGGGGGCGGTGGTGGCACCGGTGACTGCCGGCCAGGCAGCTCGGAGGGCGGCGGCATCGCTGTCATGCTCTCCCACGGTAGTCGCGGACTACTGGCGCCGTCGCCAGTACTAGCTGGGTCAGCGCAACCAGCCAGCGGCCTGCACCGCCCAATATGTCAGCACCAGATCAGCACCGGCCCGGCGGATCGAGGTCAACGTCTCCAGCACGGTGCGCCGCCGGTCCAACCAGCCGTGAGCCGCTGCCGCCTCCACCATCGAATACTCACCAGAGACCTGGTAAGCGGCGACAGGGACGTCGGAGACCTCGGCGACCGCGCGCAGCACGTCCAGGTAGGACATCGCAGGCTTGACCATCACGATGTCGGCGCCCTCGGCACGGTCCAGCGCCGCCTCCCGCAGCGCCTCCCGTACGTTGGCCGGATCCTGCTGATAGGTCAGGCGGTCCCCGCGCAGCTGGGACTCCACCGCGTCGCGGAATGGCCCGTACAGAGCCGAGGCGAACTTGGCGCTGTAGGCGAGAATCCCGGCGTCGTGGTGGCCCGCGGCGTCCAGCGCCGACCGGACCACCCCGACTTGGCCGTCCATCATGCCAGACAGGCCGACCAGGTGCGCCCCGGCCTGCACCTGCGCGACGGCCATTTGCGCGTACACCGCGAGCGTTGCGTCGTTGTCCACCCGGCCGGCCGCGTCCAGCAGGCCGCAGTGCCCGTGATCAGTGAACTCGTCCAGACACGTGTCGGCCATGATCACAATGTCGTCGCCGACTTCGGCGCGCACGTCACCCAAGGCAGTGTTGAGCACGCCGTCCGGGTCGGTGCCGCCGGAGCCGGTAACATCCCTGGTGACGGGCACGCCGAAGATCATGATCCCGCCTAGCCCGACGGCCGCCGCCTCGGCTGCGGCTTTGCGCAGCGAGTCTCTAGTGTGCTGCACGACACCAGGCATGGACGGGATTGGCACTGGTTCGGTAGCGCCCTGCTTCACGAACACCGGCAGCACCAGCTGGTGCTGCCCCACGGTCGTCTCACTGACCAGCCGACGCATCGCGCCCGTGGTGCGTAACCGGCGTGGTCTGCTTGTCGGGTACATCGCGTCACTCCTGCCGAATTACTGCAGCCTGTCCCCAGAACGCCACAAAAGAGGTTTAGCGTCGGCGGCTTTTGGCTTTGCGGGGTGGGGGAAGGGCGCCCTGCGCACGGAGTTGGGCGGCGTGTTCGGCTAGGGCGTCGACCAGAGCGCCGATCTGCGCTACCTCGGGCTGCACATCCACCCGGAGGCCGAATTCGACCGCAGTCTCTGCGGTAGCTGGGCCAATGCACGCGACGATCGTGCGAGCATGCGGCTTGCCGGCGATACCGACCAGGTTGCGCACCGTGGACGAGGAGGTGAAGCACACCGCGTCGAAGCCACCCGTCTTGATCATCTCGCGGGTATCGGCGGGCGGCGGAGCGGCTCGTACCGTGCGGTAGGCCGTCACGTCGTCGATTTCCCAACCCCGCTCGCGCAGCCCGGCAGCCAGCGTCTCGGTTGCGATGTCCGCGCGCGGCAGCAGCACCCGATCCACCGGGTCGAGGACGTCGTCGAAGGGTGGGAAGTCGGCCAGCAGCCCGTCGGAGGACTGCTCACCCGAGGGCAGCAGCTCGGGGACGATCCCCATCGAGCGCACCCGCTCCGCGGTGGCTTCCCCCACACAGGCGATCTTCACGCCGGCGAATGCGCGGGCATCCAAACCGAACTCGCGGAACTTCTCCCAAACCGCCCGGACAGCGTTGGTGGAGGTGAACACCACCCACTGGTAGCGGCCGTCGACCAGGCCCTTGACCGCGCGCTCCATCTGCGCTGGGGATCGGGGCGGCTCCACCGAGATCGTCGGGACTTCCACTGGCACCGCGCCGTGCACCGCCAGCCGCTCGCTCATCACCCCGGCTTGCTCCTTGGTCCGCGGCACCAGCACCTTCCAGCCATACAGCGCGCGGGACTCCCACCAGGACAGCTTCGCCCGCAGCCCGACCGCCGAGCCGACGGTGACTACCAGTGGCCCGGTGAGCTCGCCGGTGTCGCAGCTCAGCGACGCCAGCGTGGTCTCCACGGTGTGCTGGGTAGGACTGGTGCCTGCCGCGGTGATTGCCACCGGGGTTTGCGCGGCCAGCCCGTGCTCGACCAGCGCGGAGGCTGCTTCGGCCAGGTGCGACGCGGTGGCGTGCAGCACCAGCGGGCCCGGGACCGCGGCCAATGACGCCCAATCAACGCCAGCGCGAACGTCGGCTTCAGTGTGCCCGGAGCCCAGCGGCACCCCGGCAAAGGCCGGCACCGCGGTACCTGCGGGCACCCCGGGCACCACCTCAAACGGCACCGAGGTACGAGCCACAGCCAGCGCCTCGGTAACGACAGCATCGGCGGTCAGCGGGTCCCCTGATACCAGGCGCACCACGGCCCGCCCGCCCTTGGCCTCGGTGACCAGATCCTTAGCGACCTCACCGGGTTCCCCCACTGCCGGGCGTACCTCGGCGCGCTGATCGGCTATCACCAGTACGTCGGCGGGCACGTCGGGATCGGTCACCAGCAGCTCGGCACACCTCAGCAGGTGCTGCGCCCGCACGGTGAGCATCCCGGCGTCGCCGGGACCGGCCCCCACAAAGGCGATCCGTCCGGTGTTCTTGCAGATACGGCTCATATGTGTACCTACTCGTCTCCCATCAGGCCGCGACCCGGGCTGCGCGGCGCTGGGTCCCGCACCCAGCGCGCCGCCCCCAGGTCCAGCAATTCGGCCGCCACCTGGCGGCCAAGGTTCTCGGCATCGGTCAGCTCCTCGCCCCGGCACTCGCAGGCCAGCGCTCCTTGCCCGGGCGCGGGCAGCATCTGCAACGGATCGAGCAGCTCGGTGGCGCTGCCTCGGGTTCCCAGCTGCAGCACGGTCATCACCGAGGCCCGGAAGGGTCAGCGGTGGATGAGGGTCTGATTGGCGCGGCGATGGCGGCGGCGGCCTGCGGGTCCAGCTCGAACAGCTCTCGCAGCGCGTCAGCGTAGGCCTCGCCCCCACCGGCCTCAGCGAGCTGTTTGACCCGCACCGTGGGGGCGTGCAACAGCTTGTCCACCACGCGGCGCACG
This sequence comes from Actinomycetota bacterium, assembly GCA_030860695.1. GTDB lineage: Bacteria > Actinomycetota > Actinomycetes > Mycobacteriales > Pseudonocardiaceae. The sequence continues at coordinate 2,168 of JALZHU010000063.1, read as the reverse complement.
GTCCGGACCAGCTCATCGCGCACCGCGGTATCAAGTCCCGGTAGCCGGCCCTCCAGCCGTAGTAACTCCGCATCCACCACCTCAGCAGCCCGCCTGCGCAGCGCGGCGACCGTTGGAGTGACCTCCGCGGTGCGCTGAGCAACCAGGTAACCGCGCACCTCCTGCGCGACGAGGCGGTGCGCGTCGTCGACGGCGCGGGACCCTGCGCCGCGTTGCTCGAGGCGGCGCGCCACGGTGGTGAGATCCAGCAGGGTCACGCCGGGCAGATCCGCCACGCCAGGCTCGACGTTGCGGGGAAGTCCCAGGTCACAGACCACGAGTGGGGCCCGACGGTGAACCCGGGCGTCGGTGGTCTGATTGACGCCCCAGGCGTCGGTGGTCTGATTGACGCCCCAGGCGTCGGTGGTCTGATTGACGCCCCAGGCGTCGGTGGTCTGATTGACGCCTCGGGCGTCGGTGATTTGTTCGACACTGAGCACCGCGCCGGTTGCCCCGGTGCAGCAGATCACTACGTCCACCGTGGCCAGCACGGCGGTCAGGCCGTCCAGGCCGATGGCACGGGCGGGAGTACCCTCGGCCTCGCACAGCGTAGCCAGCCGATGTGCGCCGGCCTGGGTGCGATTAGCCAGGACAATCTCGGCCACTCCGGCCCGACGCAACTGTGCTGCGGCCAGGCCGCCCATCGAACCAGCGCCGAGTACCAGTGCCCGCCGGCCAGCCAGCCCTGCCTGGTTGAGACCCGCGCCAGCACCAGCTAGCACAGTTGCCGAAGCGGCAAGAGCTTCGGAGACCACCGAGGCCCCTGCGGTGTCGATGTCCGTCTCGGTGTGCACCCGTTTGCCGACCCGCAGCGCCTGCTGCACTACCTCGTGCAGCGTGCGCCCAATGGTGCCGGCCTCCTTGGCACCGACGTACGCGGTGCGTAATTGACCAAGGATCTGAGGCTCGCCGACGACCATCGAGTCCAGCCCGGCGGCCACTGAGAACAGGTGCTCCACACCTGCTGCCGCGTAACGCACGTAGAGGTAGTCGGACAGTTGAGCCAGCGCAATCGCGGACTGACGGGCCAGCACGTCGGTGATATCGGCCAGCCCACCATGGAAGGTTGCCACCACCGCGTAGACCTCGACCCGGTTGCAGGTGGATAGCAGCAGCGCCTCCGCGACATGCTCGCGCTCGAGTAACTGACCCAGGACCTTGTCGGAGTCCGCGAAGGACACCGCGATGCGCTCCAGCAATTCGACCGGCGCACTGCGGTGGGACAGCCCGACGACGAGAAGACTCATCGGCCCACCGCGATCGAATCGACCCGTTCGGCCACCGGTCCAACCCCGTCCCCGCCGTACCGGCGAGCCTGGTGAAATGACAAGATCTGAAGCTCCACGGCGAGATCCACCCGGCGTACCTCGACATCGTCGGGCACCTGTAGTACCACCGGGGCGAAGTTGAGAATGCACCGGACGCCGCCAGCGACGAGCAGGTCACATACCCATTGCGCGGCAGCCGATGGCGTGCAGATCACCCCAATGGTCACCTCTCGCTCGACACATACCGCCGGGATGCTGTCGACGTGGTCGACGGGCAGCCCGCCGACCGGGACCCCAATCAGATCCTCGTCGATGTCGAACAACGCAGTGACCGGGAAGCCACGGTCGGGAAAGCCTCCGTAGTTGGCCAGGGCATGGCCAAGGTTGCCGATGCCAACCACGGCAACGCTGTGGTGCCGGGTGAGCCCGAGCAGCTGCTCTATGTGTTCCACCAGCCGCGCTGTGTCGTAGCCCACTCCGCGGGTGCCGTAGGAACCCACATAGGACAGGTCCTTGCGCAGGGTCGCCGAGTTGACCCCAGCGGCACCCGCGAGCTCCTCGCTGGACATCGTGCTCACGCCCTGCTCGATCATCGAGGTGAGCACCCGCAAGTAGACGGCGAGTCGCCCGACCGCGGCCTCGGGTACAGTCCCGTATCTGCCGTGCTCGTGCACCGTGACAGTTCCTCTCGGATCACTCACCAACGTCGCTCCTCGCCAGACCCAGCGCCGCCCAGTCAGGGGCCCGCACGCCGGTCGGCACGCCGCCGTAGGCGGATGTCCAGCGATGCCGCTATCACGGTAGCCGCTTGTGAACGCAGGAACAAAGTCGCGATCTCTCCAACTGGCGACACCCGGCAGG
>JALZHU010000323.1 GCA_030860695.1 Actinomycetota bacterium | reverse complement strand
CAGCAGCGATGCTGCTGCACCGCCCTGCCCCCGGGTAAACCCAAACCACGATCACCACCCGCAGAACAGCAGGAGACCCCATTTTCACCGCGGAACCGCGCGGCCCCGCAGGGCCATCAGATGCTGAGACGCATGCACGCGAGGACACCACCAACGGGAACCATCAAAGGTGACCACGACACAGAAGACCCTGCGGGCGGCTGCACACTGGACTCAGCATGGGCCTGAGCGTGCCGCAGGTCACCCATCGCCTGATGAGCGAGGCGTTGTGCTGCGAGCTGCGGGCCGTGGTGAAGTCAGGATCACTTGAGGCCGGTGGTACCGGCTCGGTCGGATGCCGGGCCTGTGTCGTGTTGTACCTGCTGCTTTCTGATCACACTGTGGATCGGCGGGGCCGGTGCCGGTCGTGTCGCCGTTCCGTCGCAGTGCTCATGCAGCGGCGTCGCGAATGCCGCATCCATGTCAGGGCCAGTTTCTGGTTGCGTCAGCCTGACGATGTGGTGCTGCGCCACCTCGCCCAGGAACTGAATCACCGCCCCGCTTCGACACCAGGCACGGGAGGACAGCCCGATCTGGGCTATCCGGCCCAGCCGGGCGCTGGCTTCCCGCTGAGGGTCTCACCATCAATGGCTCGGCGCTATGTATGACTTGCTTTGTCGGTTGCCCGCCGAGATGCCCGGATCCCGGCCCCTGAGGGCCACCATCCGCTAGATTGCCGGCTGCCCCGCCGATTGAGCGCTGACCCCCGGCTTCAGCTCCCGGCAGTCAGCCGGCCACCAGCCAGCTTGATCCACTCGGTGTGGGCCACGCTCATCGAGCTGGAGCAGGCTGGTCAGCAGCCCGGGCCTGTTGCCACGCTGCGGCGTGTCCTGCTTGAGGCGCTGCTGGCTGACCGCGCTCGACACCACGTTCACAGCCACAAAGAAAGCTGGGTGGCGCCCAGATCGGCCTCAATGGGGTCCGGCCCTGAGGGCCGGAATCAGGGCTCGGGAAAAAACCGGGCCCGTGAGCTGCGAGGATACCGGCTCGTGCGAGCACCGCCAACAAGCCGGCCCACGACGACCCAACAACAGCGACCAGCAGACCCTGAAACAGCCCCTGACCTGCATGCGAGCATCCCCCAGGAAACAAGGCAGCACCGGAACGCTCGCAATGATCACACGATCCGAGGCCAGCCGACGGAAGCTGCCGGGGCCGGCCCAGGGTGCGTACCACAGCGCCCGTCCGCGGTCAACGACACCGCCCCAGTACACCGTACGAAATCCGACGACGTGATCTCACCTTTGTTCGGCAGACCGGCCACCACCGAGTCAGCGACCAGCGGCCGAAACTCCTCAGCCAAATCCAACGCCAAGGACGGTCGACCGTAACTCGACCGGTGATACACACCAGGATACGGATCCAACCCCACACCAAGCGTCACCGCCACAAGATCTTTAGTAAGCATCGCATAGCAAAAGGCAACAGCGCATTCAGCGGGTCCAACGGCGGCAGACGGTCGCGCCCCAATTGCGAGAATTCCACACAGGGCGAGTCGCGGTTCTTGGGTGGGCGGTCGTGCTGTTCGGTGTGCTCGCCGGCTCACATCGCCACAGAGCTAAAAATGCTCTGAATGGCAAGTGATCTCATAGAGCCAGCTCGGTCGTTCGCGCCACGCCGGTGGCCGGTCGTCAGGTGCCGAGCTCGCCGGCTTGCGTGGCGGCCAGCATCGCACGCCACTGGGAAAGAGTGACGGCCAGCAGCGGGCTGTCGGTGCCGAGCTTGCTGTCGCGGACACCGACCCAGCCGGGCAGCTCGGTGGTGAGCTCCACGCAGTCGTTAGCGGCCTGGCTGTAGCTGGATTTCCGCCACCCGGCTGTGGCGGTCAGCTCAGTGACCGCTTGGTCGTGGTTCACGTCAACTCCTCTATGCGGTGGGCCAGCAAGGTCCGGGTGTTCTGCGGTGTGCGGGCCTGGATCTGAACGCGCCGCAACGTGTTGCGATAGGTCATGATCTCGGTCGGGTCCTCGTAGTAGGTGCCCTTGGTCCGCGCTTCGGTGTAGGCAACTCCGGGGTCGCCTTCGAGTTCGGGCGGAAATGTCAGGATCATGAATGTCCCGTTGATCCCGGCGTGCACGCCGACATCCAGCGGCAACAGTTGAATGGTGAGCGTGGGCAGGTCAAGGAGTTTGATCAGGTGTTCCAGCTGTTCGGCCAAGACCTGCGGCTCACCGGCGGGTCGGTAAAGCACAGATTCATCCAGCACGCTCCACACGGTCGGTGGGTTCGGCTGCCGGGTGAGCACGTCCTGGCGGGCCATCCGCAGCTCAAGACGGCGGGCGACCTCGGCATCAGCCAGCTCCGGTTCGCCGGCTCGGATGACGGCCTTGGCATAAGCCGGGGTCTGGAACAGACCTGGAACAATCATCGAGTCGTAGCTGTCGATCTGCATGGCCGACGATTCCATGGCGAGATAGAGGTCGAACCATTCCGGTGCGGCGCCCTTGAACGGTAGCCACCAGTCGCGGCCCTTGCGGGCGGCGTCAACCAGGTCCAGGAACGCCGCGGTGCGCTCAGCGGCGCCATAAAAACCGAGCAGCACCTCCAGCTCGGCGGCCTTGGGCAGGTTCCGCATGGTCTCCAGGTGCGAGATGTGCGAGACAGCGCAGCGCAGCCGCTCGGCGACTGGCTCACGCTTGAAGCCGGCCGCCTCCCGAAGGCGGCGCAGCTCCAGCGCGACGTACCGCTTGAGCACGGTCGGACTCGATGACGCGACCATCTGGTTCCTTCGCTGCCCTCCTGCCAGTGCCGTGGAACCAGCGTGGATGCACCCGCCCGCGCACATCACCCGAACGGGTGCGTCCACCCCCATTCCATGTATCGAGTCACGATGTAACGTGATACGTCGTGACGGTGCACGTGGTGGTGTTCACGCACACCGTAGCCCCTGTAGGACAGCGGCACTACTGGCGTTGCTCATTGATCCCGCCAGGGGTCCACAGCCGGCGGCGGCCCCGTTCGCCCTTCGACACACGGGCGGGGTCGCTGCCTTCCACACCAGTTCGGGGAGTCTGCCATGTGGTTATTTGGTCATCGGACACGACGCAGCGTATTGCGCTGCCGCGACACAGCTCGGCACCGTCACCGGCTGGAGGTTCAGTCTCATGCTGATGCAGCCGGTCCTCGGGTGATCTTAATCCTCGACAGTGATGACCCACTGGTGCTCATGCCGTTGCAGGTCGGCTGGCTACGACGGAAACTGCGTGATTCGGTGCTTGAGGCCGAGCAACAGTGCGCCCGGCTGGGCAAATGGAGCGGGACCTGGGCGTGAATCCGGCGATCGAGCAGCTGCGCCGGCTGTGTCGGTTCGGCTTCAACGGTGAGCGACTCTTCAACCAAGACGGCCAGCTAGACCTTGTCCACTACACCCGCGACTTTCAAGGCGTGCGCGAGGTGGTGCTCGTCTACAGCGAGCGCAAGGCGCTGGCCTACCGCACCCGCGACATGCTCGACCCGGAAAGCCCATTGCACGTCACCGAAAACGCGGTCGAGTGGCGCCTGCACGGTGACGTCGTGACCGTGGTCAACGCCCTGCTGTCACTGCCCGTGCCCGAGCCCACCGATATTGCGGCACAGGCCTCAGCTGCGACATTCGACACCGTCCCAACAACGGCGCTGAACGCACCCGATCAACCGGATCAACCGATCCCGCCAGCGGCGGCTGAATTCACCGAGCGGTTCCTGGCCAATCCCGATGCTGGCAACCATACCGAGGAACGTCGCGGTGAATGACGCCTCGCAGGAAGCGAGCTAACGGCGGCGGGTTGGCCACGCCCCGGCGTGCCAGCCCGCCGGTACGGCCCTCGATTCCCACCAAATTCCGGCTGGCCACCCGTTTTAGCATCTCCCGCTTGCGTTCCCGGTGGCCGGTCGGCCACCAGTTAGCGTCGAGGTGACGTTGCACCATGCCAGCTCGACCATCGCGACCCGCCTACAACCGATGGCGTGACGTCGACGGCACCCCTATTCCCGAGCAGTGCCGAGTCGAACAGATTGCGGTGAGCAAGGAACACGGGGCACTGCCGTCCCGGCTATATAAGCAGGGCCGGGTCATCGGCCGGGGCATCAACCGGCTGTATGTGCGGTTTGACGACGAGGATCAGCTGATCAGCCTGCGACCCCACCTGGTACGCATGCTCGAAGCGCCAGGCGATTGCTGATGCCCACGACACCGGCCACCGACCGCGGAACCGACCCTGCGGCCTCGACTGTATCGATGCCGCGGGTGGCTATGTCGCTGCAATTCTCGGCACAGACGGCGGCCTGGTTGGCCAACCGACCCCACGCGCGCACGTTGGTCCGCTCAGTGTGGGACAGGCTCCGAGCTGGAACAGGCCGGTCACCGCCCAGGCATCATTGCGGCGCTGCGGTTCGTTCTAGTGCACCACCAGCCGCCCACTCGCACGGGTCGGTGCCGCACTTGCCACCGCTTGACGTGGCGGCGCTTATGGCGTCGCAACCCCTGGCCGTGCGTGGCGTGGCGCCAGGTCCGTGGCGAGCTGTTGGGATACCTTGCTGGTGTGGATTGTCATCGTCGCTGACCGCCGTGGCGGGGTCTGGTTCCACAGACCGCCACCGTCCCCCCGATAACTAAATAGGCCGGCGCAGTGACCATCACAGTCAGGCCAATTGCTCTGGCCAAGCGGGCTGGGACACCCGGACAAGGCAACAATCGCTGCACACCGTGCCGCGCGGGCGTCAATGGGGTCCGGCCGCAAGGGCCGGAATCAGAAGGGCTGGAGGGCCGAGCCGAATGCGTGATCGACATTGTCTCAATGGAGTCCAGCCCTAAGGGCCGGAATCAATAGGCGACGATAGAGGCCAAGGTCACCGAGTGGTGTGGCCCGCCTCAATGGGGTCCGGCCCAGAGGGCCGGAATCAGGTGGCGCTCAAGGTCGCCGTCAGCGACGGCTGGAATCCTCAATGGGGTCCGGCCCTGAAAGCCGGAATCAGCCACGGCGCTGGTGGGCACGGCAACGTCTACCGACTGCGAGTCTCAATGGGGTCCGGCCGTGAGGGCCGGAATCAGGCCTGCCGGGGTTGACGTTCACGGCCTTACCGAAGCGGTGGCCTCAATGGGGTCCGGCTCTGAGGGCCGGAGTCAGCTCCGGGGGAGATCCACCGGGACGGGAAGGTCGTGCCTCAATGGGGTCCAGCCGGCCCTGAGGGCCGGAGTCAGTCCCTGGACGGGCTGTACGTGTGGGAGCGCGAACACACCCGCCTCAATGGGTCCGGCCCTGAGGGCCGGAGTCAGCGCGGGCCCCGCGTCGGTGGCCGCGGCGACTCCGGTGAGCACTTGCCACGCCTCAATGGGGTCCGGTCCTGAGGGCCGGAGTCAGCGCAACGGCCCGACGACCGTCTTGCCCACGTAGGCGCCGCCTCAATGGGGTCCGGCCCTGAGGGCCGGAGTCAGAACATTATTCAAAACCCCATGTGATTGAGAAGAAGAACAGTCCGCGGGCGGCGTCGTAGGCGTCGCGGTAGGTGTGATGTGGGCGTCGGTAGTCGGTGTGGAAGATTCGCCACGCTTTGAAGTGGG
>JALZHU010000322.1 GCA_030860695.1 Actinomycetota bacterium | reverse complement strand
ACCTGGGGCTTTGCAAACGAGGGTCGACTCAAGCTGTCGACCCGGTGCGCCATCGTCCCTGCTTGACGCTTGCACACCCGCCCTGAGCTGAGTAAACACTTAAGTTAGCGGCATTGCTGCCTGGGACGCCAGGTTGCGCACCTTTCCCAAGTGGCCCGTCTCTACGAGTGCAAGAACAACGACACTGCCGTATTCGTCCATCTCAAGATGGCCGAGCGACTATGCTCCGAAGACTTTCTCTACAAGAGGACCATGCGTAATATGGTCACTACGCTCGTCAAACGCGCCAAGCCTTCCTACGCTTCCGAAGTGCGGGAATTTGCCGAGCGCATCGGGTTACTGAACTGACAGCTCAAGCGTCACCGAACCGCCGGTTCGGCAGAGGGCTATGTTCGTTCTTGCCGATTTCCTGAGCACTACAGCCTTGCCTGCCCCTCTCGTGCAGGGGTGATGGCCGTGCCAGTGATGCCCAGCTACCGTCACTGGCACGGCCATCCCAAAGCAAGAGGGAACGGAATGGATGCCAGGTAAACACAGGCTCAGAGGCCGCCGGACCGAGCGCACCGCACCGTATCGGCGTGCGCCGCGTCAACGTGCTGCCGAAGTCGTTGATGCCCGCACTCTCACTGCGCATCTCTTGACTACGGACGCGCTTGCCGCAGGACAACGCGCTGCGGACCGCTACATTGCCATCTGCGGTCAAGATGTGGTGCCTGCCAGCCTCACCGAGCCTGAACATGGCTATTGCTCATCCTGTACCTCGATCCCGGCTCAAAGGTCGAGGCTATGACCTTCTGGTATCTGCGATCCACACGCGATCACGACACGCATAAGGGCCATCTGCGCCGTGGCCGGGTGCGGGCCGCGTGTGGCGTGGAGTTCTCACCACTTCGGGCACTCACGACCCGTGGGCCGGCTCTGCCCGGTGAGCCGCCCGATCCTGACCAGATTTGCCCGAAGTGCCGTGGCGCCACGCCTGCCCGGTGAACCATCTCCCGCTGTCCAAGCTCAGGCTCCCTGGACAGACAGGCTAGAACACCGTGACTGACGAAGACCGACAGCTTTTGCTTGAGCTGCGGCGGATGACTGACGCGTGCGGTGCCTTCTGCATGGGCGTCTTAGAGCAGAACCTCTCGCGGGATGGCCAGTTGGCTTTAAGCGACTGGCTTAGTGACATGGCAGAATGTATTCGTAAGCGGGCGATGAGGACGGCTGTGGTTGTTGAGGGGGAAGCGGTTAGCCCTGGCAGCCATACGGACGGAGCGGTATGAGCGAGCGTGAGCTGGCTAGACTTCGATTTACGGCGGCGGCGCACAGCAGTTGCGAGTATCACCACTCCCAGCGGAATCCGATAGCCGCTCGGTCGATGTACACGAGGTGACGATGCACTGCAAGGTCGTCGTCAAGCTCAACCGGTTCTTCGTACGCGATCGAGCTGCCGACTTCGGAACGTTCCCACTGAGTCCACCAGATCTTGGTTGGTTTTCGGGCACAATCAAATATACGTGGACGTGAAACCCGTCGAGATGTCCAAATATAACCCGTCGATACTCCCTCGAAGGTGATTCTTTATAGCGAAACTTCAGCCGGTAAGTGAAACCATGAAATTCTCCATAGTCGAGTGGCTTCGGAAAACGGAACGGAACCTCCCAATAGTTCTGGTTGTATCTCGCCATAGGTTCTTCATTCCCACCCCGTAGAAGTTCCACATCGACCTCGTCGGTGTCGAACCGAAAAGGGAAATGATCCACGTCGTCAACCAGGGAACGAATCGTTTGTCGTGTTTCCTGCCATGCGGGCAGCCCATCGGATCCGAGGTAGTGTTCGTCGTATATCAACACAGTCTCGTATTCGTTGCGCTCCAAGTCAGGAGGACGCACCAACTCACCCTCGGCTACCGATGAGTATTCCTCGCCATTCCATATACTCCACAGTCATCGCGCGTCGTTCGCTTTGATGCCAAACGCATCAATAAGTTCCTCGAGTGTCTATTTTTAAAGTGGATTGCCTTGAAGAGCGCGACTGATCTTGTGGTGCTTCAGTCGTTTTGGGTGCTTACTTTGACGGTAGCGCGCCACCTCCTTACTTGTGAGCTTATCTATCTTGTATTCATACAGGTACTCGACGTAGACGGCGGCGACGGCTTCCTGGGAAAATTCGTTTGGGTCACGTACCGCTATTTTAATGTCCATATCGTTCGCCATTCTTACCCAGATGTTCCGGTGGGGTCCTGGCCGTCGCAGCAAGTGTGCAAGGTAACGGCCAGCAGCTTGCTCGGCGGGTCGAGGCCCTTCTGACCGGGGCATTGCCATCCGTCCTAAAGCATGATGTAGACATATGTGGGACACAATCGTCGGCGACCGCTGGTCAGAAGTCAAGCGGTCCTCCAGTGCCGCACGCTCTTTTGCCAGTAATAGTGGCCGACATCACATCCGCTCCCTCGCCGCCACAAACTCAACTGCAAAACGCATCACCTCGTCGCGGGCACGTTCAAAATTGATAAGCAAACGCCGGGACTTCGGATTCGTATCATCGAGAATATCCGCCACAGTCATTCTTGGGATCTTGTGGGCAGGAAGATGGAGGTACTCATCCCGGAGTTCGTCGAGCTTCTTCGTGTCCAGCATGTAGTAGTGAAGCACTGCGGCGGTCACTTGGTCGAGCTGAAGGCAAATCTTAGCGATGTCGGCCGGAGTCGGAGCCGCTTTGAATTCCTTGTCTGGATACGCTTCGTTCACAGCCGCAATAAGCCGCGATGTCGATAGCTCTGAAAAGCTGAGGTTGTTGTAACCTATAATGAGCAAGTCGCGTACCGTATGTATGCCGCGCCTCTGCAAGGCTGAAAAGAATCTTGAAGCATGGCCGCCTTTGATAGCCTCGGTCAGCAGGCGCTGTGCGGACTTGTCCAACTCTAACTGCCGCCGCTGTTCTTCAGCTGGCAACAGCGAATCAGGATCAAAGGTGTTAATGGTGGTGATTGCCACCCCGCCAAGTTGACGGGCGACCGCAACAAGCCGTCGCATTTTCTCGACGCTCGCAGTGAACAGCCCGGTGACTTGTTCAGAGCCATCTTTCTCCATCTGCTTCTAATTATATGAATGCTTAACTTCCCTGCAAGCATCACCGAGATCGACTTGTTTCCCTTGGCCAACTCTCAGCCGCGACGGAAATGCGGTGCAACAAGCGTGCGACAAGTTACCGATACAGTGCGCTTACCAGCGCGAACGAGCATGCTGGTTACCCAAGAGAGAGGCAATACAAACCTGATGACCGGAGATCTCGAACGTCAGATGAGGAACTACGACCTACTACTGCGGTTCACCGCGGCGGGGCGAACGCTTTCACACCAGCAGCGAACGCTGTACAAGCAGGCGGCCTACACCGCTGACTACATGACAAATATTTCCCGTCTGTACGGGCATGCATTCAGGTTGCTCGCCGACCTTGATGTAGATCGCCAAATTGAAGCCGGCAACAACCAGTTACTGAACGAGCTGTTCGTCCAAATGGAACTCCGTGCGGCCCGCAAGCTGGGCCGGGCTGCAGAGGACTTCCGATGGATGACGACTTTGCCGATGCCGCACTTGGGATTCTCGCCATCTTCGGCATCATCCTTACTGTCATTTTTGGCTTTATTTGGGCCATCGCATGGCTAGTGAAAGCCATATCCTGGGTGTTCATTAGCTTCTGGCCGTGGGGCTCAATCTGACCGGCTCTATGTGCACACAAAAGTTCCACGTAGAGTAGATGTCCGCAACCTTAAGCGCGTGGTTGCTGATGCCATACTTGCGACGATAAGCCTCCGGCTTACCAAGTTCCGCCCAGCCAACCTTGCCCAGTTCGTACACGTAGCCGCCGGAGCCTGCCCCGGTCTTCGGTTGAGCGCCGGCCGATGCGCCGCAGATAACTGTGTCGGACCAGACGGGCAAGGGCGCGGTCTAGAGGAGTGCAGGAGCGTTCGCCAAAGACGACCTCGCCAACGTGAGGAGCAGCGAGTTGCGAGAAGCGAGCAACGAGCTGGACGAGCGCGAGGTCACGAGGCGAGAGTTCCATGGCACTATAGTGCCGAAGGAATGTGTCGTGCATCCAGCTGCATCGTCACTGGTCAGGGGTAGTGAGAGCGTAGGAATCTCCCCACATCATCTACACGCTTCATCCCCACCCTCCTCAGGCAACGGGTACACTCCTGGGGCCGTACATGCGCGTGCTCCCTCGGAGAGGACATGGCTCAACGCACCGAACGTTCTCATAGGTGGACTGTCGCCGAGAAAGTGTTAGGGGTTTAACTGCGCTTCTAACGCTAGCTGCTGGGTTCCTCGCCTACCAGACGGCAACCGTCACGCAGGCCAAGGAGCAGGCTCAAACAGTCGCGGCCGATAGAAGCACTGACTTATCGGCCTTGCAGAGCCAGTATGACATGCTGAAGGGCCAGTACAACGCTACTCAAGCAGAGAATGCACGCTTAAGAGCACAGCTAGGTCTCGACGCGGCCGGCGACAATTCTCCAGCAACCACTGGCGTATCATTGGCCGATGTGGCCCCTCTAAGTACTGACGGTGTAAGCTACCAATTTGGCCCGCAGACTGTCAATGCTAAGTCATATCCCCGAAGCCTGTTTACACATTTTTGTGAAACCGTGACGACATACCAACTAGACTATAAATAAATATAAGAAGTTTTATGTGGCAGCCGGGCTGGAAATATAAGAAGTTTTATGTGGCAGCCGGGCTGGGTGATATTTCGTCCACCGATGGTAGTGCGACTTTTACGGTGCAGGTGGATAACAAAACGCCATCGGCGGTGACGTTAGGCGTCGGTCAAGATCCGCATAGGTTTGAGATGGACTTGACAGGCGCTTTCCGCATTAGTCTGAGCGTGAAAAGCAACGGATGCGCAACGGAAACGAATGCTACGGCAGTCTGGATCGAGCCTACCCTGGAACTGTAAGTCACTGTAGTTCAAGGCCCCACCTTACGATGGGGCCGGGTTCCTACCAACGGCTGCGGTACGGACCCAGACGGCCGTCAGTAAAATCTTTCGGAGCATCAGGCACGTCGTCATCCTGCTGCCAGTAGAAGACAGCGATCTCATTAGTCTCCTTGTCCCGCGCGGCGCGGTCGGGAAACTCCTTGACGGTGATGTCGCCTTCGACATAGGTCGCGACGCCCCACGGCATCTCAGCCTCTTCATCGCCATCGTAGTGAGCCACAATGACGAGCGGCCAGGTGCCAAGGTCCCACCCTTCGCTGCCCCAACTGGCCACCGCGTACCAGCCATTAGATAGCTGTTCCATCCAGTCATAGCCTTCTTCCCAGCCAGAGGAAGGTCTAGACCGTTTCCGATCTTGTAGACAGTCGGTCATAGGCCGCCGCTGAGACCAAGCGGAGGCAGAAATCTTGGCGACACGCCGAGGCTTCACCCAGGAATACCGGGATCGGGCCGTTAGTCTCGTACTTCATTCAGGCCGGACGATTCGCGATGTGGCGAAGACCATCGGCGTCCACGAGATAACTTTAGGGAAATGGGTGAGCAAAGCCAAGGAGGGGGAACCGGGACCGGACAAAGACCTGTCCGAGATCG
>JALZHU010000321.1 GCA_030860695.1 Actinomycetota bacterium | reverse complement strand
GCTCCGCGACCTGGTCAAGGTTTCCAGGACTTCTCGTTGTCCATCGGATATCGCCAACGGCGCCGCTGCTCGACTCATGCTTTATAGCATAAAGCACTGTAAATTCAATTGCAAGACACTACACTAGGTGTTCTTCGTGTTGGAGGTCACCAGCCGATCTGTGTACCTGCTGGGCGCGACCACGAGCCCGGACGGCAAGTGGACCACCCAGCAGGTCCGCAACCTGGTGATGGGCCTCGGCGATCGCGTCACCCAGTTTCGGTTTCTTGTCCGAGATCGGGCTGGCCAGTTCACCGCGTCGTTCGATGCGGTCCTGACCGATGTGGGCATCCAGGTAGTCAGGATTCCTCCGCGTTGCCCACGAGCGAACTGTTTCGCCGAACGGTTCGTGCGCACTATCAAAGCCGAACTCACCGACCGCATGTTGATCTTCAATCAGCGGCACCTGCGTGTAGTGCTCGCGCAATACGTTCGGCACTACAATGGTCGACGGCCGCACCGTGCCCGCGACCTTCGCCCACCGCAACCGACTCACCCCGTCGCGGACCTCAGCCACGAACGCGTCACGCGTCGACCAGTTCTAGGTGGGCTGATCAACGAGTACGAACGGGCAGCATGAAACCGCTACTCACCATAGGCGGCCGACTTCTGGAACCCCACAAGTTCACGGAATCATTCGACGCTGTCCTGACCGATGTGGGCATCCGCGTGCTGCGGATTCCTCCTCGTTGCCCGCGGGCGAACTGTTTCGCAGAGCGATTCGTACGCACCCTCAGAACCGAACTGACCGACCGTGTGCTGATCTTCAACCAGCGCCACCTGCATACCGTGCTCGCGAAGTATGTCACCACTACAACGGTGGACGACCCCACCGCAGCTGCAAACTTCGCCCTCCGCAACCGACCCACCCCGTAGCGAACCTCACCTATAAACGGATCGAGCGTCGACCGATACTAGGCGGCTTGATCAACGACTACGAACGGGCGGCGTGAAGCTACTGCTCAGCGTAGGTAACCGACTTCTGGAACCCCACAGGCTCTGCACGGTGCTGCTGGTGCCAGCTTGCCGTCCGCGTTGTCGTCACCGCTGTCGTCAACTCGCTCCGGGGACTGGTCCTGCTCTCCCGTCCCTCTGCCCGGCGAAGCTCATCGTTGTGCCGATCAGCCCAGTCGGTACTGGTGGATCGCTCGCACCGGTTACCGGCGATGATCACGTTGGCCTATCCAGCGGACTGGGTCACCGTGGTGCCCACCGCTGCGGTGGCCAAGCGGCACTTGTGGGCACTGTGTAAGCGCTACCCTCGCGCCTGGCGGGAACCACTGATTGGGCCATGGAAGCTGGAGTTTCAGGCTCGGGGCGCACCTCATTTCCATCTTTCGATCACTCCCCGATGGGCTTCACGACGATCACCGACCCGCAGACTGATCAGGTCAGGGAAGTGGACTTCCGCCCGTGGCTCTCGATCACGTGGGCTCAGATCGTGGCCCATCCCGACGGGGAGGAGCACCGCAAGCATCGTCTCGCCGGCACCGGAGTGGACTACGCCGAAGGCATCCGACTCACCAACCCGCGGCGGATGGCGGTCTGCTTTGCCAAGTACGGCATCACCGGAGACAAGGACTACTAGCTAGCATCACGTGCCCCGCGAGTGGCTGACCAGCGCCCTCATCTGCAAGGACTGTGGCTGCCAGTACGGCCAGGACCGGGACGAATGCCCGGATTGCGGCTGCCTTGAAGCCGAAGTGGTGGATATCAGCGGCGGCTCCGGCCGATTCTGGAGCTGACCAGATCCCCGGATAGTGGTCCATCTGTTGTGAGAGTCCGATGCCAAATGATGGGTGTAGGAGGACTCGAAGACGATGACCCAGCGACGTCGGCGGCACACGCCGGAGCAGATTGTTCGCAAGCTGCGGGAGGGTGAGAAGCTGCTCAGGCAGGGTGTGGAGGTGCCGGAGGTGCTCAAGCATCTGGAGATCACTGAGGCGATTGGGTACCGGTGGCGTAACCCGTACGGCGGGATGAAAAGCGAGGATGCCAAGCGGCTCAAGGAGGTGGAGCGGGAGAACGCCCGGCAAGAAGATGGTCGCCGAGCAGATCCTGGATATTGACATCTCAAGGAGCTCAACCGGGGAAACTGGTGAGCCCGGACCGTCGGCGTGGCGCTGTGCAGGTGCTGCAGCAGCGGTTCGGGGTCTCCCAACGCCGGGCGTGTGCAGTGGTCGGCCAGCATCGCTTCACCCAGCGCCGCCGCCCGCGCCAACCCAGCGACGTGGAGACCAGCGTGCGGGCACGGCTGCGCCGGATCGCTCGGGCTCATCCACGATGGGGCTGGCGCAAGGCCTACTGGCTGCTGCGCAGCGAGGGCCTGGGGGTCCATCGCAAGCGGATCCGCCGTTACGGGGCCGACGAAGGGCTCACCCGGCCGGCCAGGGTCCGCAAGCGGCAGCGGATCGGTCTGCAGCGGGGTGACCGGCTGGCCGCCACCCGCCCAGACGAGGTGTGGGCGCTGGACTTCCAGGTCGACGTCACCAGCGATGGCCGACAGATCCGGTTCTGCAACGTGGTGGACGAGTTCACCCGCAAAGCGCTGGCCACCGCGGCAGCCCGCTCGTTCACCGCCGATGACACCACCATCCTGCTGGACAAGATCGTCGCCGAGACCGGGTGACAACCGGAGAACCGCGCATGGACAACGGACCCGAACTCACCGCCACCGCGATGCGGGACTGGTGCCGGTTCAGTAATGTCGCCACCGCGTTCATCGAGCCCGGCTCACCCTGGCAAAACGGCTACAGCGAGTCGTTCAACGGCCGTGTCGCACTGTTCGGTGGCGAGGAACTCGTCGCGGAACCGTGCAGCGGGTTGAGCAGGCTACTGGACGCGTTCGCTACCGGCGTTGCCGCACGCGCAAGCGCTTGTTGGCCTATAACCGAGGGTTCGCGATAGTCAACGATGGGCCGGGCATGGGCTCTCAACTCGTCCGCTACCTCAACGAGCTGCCGACAGTGTGAGGCACGAGCCCCTCGACCTGCAGCTCCTACACCGTGCGTTTGTCATCCTCGTGGGTCTGAAGGTTCGTTGACGCAGCCGACCGGGTCACGATCAGCCGGGCACTACGGGTCAAGCTGTGAACGAGGGGCGCGGGGTTACTCCTGGACATTCGAACACTAGCTATATAGAGTTGAATCTATGAGTGGACCGCGTATGACTGTGGCTGTTCAGGCGGTGTTAGGGGCGTTGCTCCAGCAGCCTGACACCGAGTTGTACGGCTTGGAGATCGTGAAGGCCAGTGGACTAGAGCCGGGCACGATCTACCCCGTCCTTCAACGGCTGCGCAGTGCCGGATGGGTCAGCGACCGGTGGGAAAATCCTGAAGCTGGCCACGCGGAAGGCAGACCGCCGCGTCGTTATTACCGGCTGACCATGGAGGGTCGCGCGCGCGCTGTCCACGCCCTGCAGCGCAGCCGGGACCGTAGTGGCCTAAGTCAATTGCTCAGTCCCCCTTCGCTGTTCCCGAATTCCGGACAGGTTTGACATGAGTGCTCAGGGAACGTCAGTCGCCGCGGGCGGCGGTGCCACCGTCGCTGTCGGTGGCGGTGTCGGCGTGGCGGAGGCCACCGGTGTCGGCGATGTCGTTCTCGGCGGCGCTAGCGTGGCAGTGCGCAGCGGCGGTGTCAGCGCCGCGGAGGTCAGCAGCGGTGTCGGCAACAGCATCGCCAGCTCCAGCGGCGGCGGTGGTCTTCTCCGCACCGCCGCCCTCTACCTGGGCGACGTCGTTGCTGCTCTTTACGCCGGCCTTGCGGGCTTTGTGGGCTTCCTCGGCGAAGTAGTCGTTGGCCTCGTTATCGGTGGCCTCGTCGTTGGCGGCGGCGTCCTGTTTCTCGGTGGCGTCGCCATCGTCGTTGAGGCGACAGCACGTCGTGAAGCGCAGGTCCCCGCGCACGTCCGGACGGTCCCGTCCCGAGTACCCAAGACACTGCGGTTGCTAAGCAATCTGCTGCCCAGCAACGAGGCTGCCGCCTGGTTGGCCGAGGTGACGTCCTGCCTTGCCGAGACCCATGAGGAGGGTGAGCAGTACCGGTACTTGCGTAGCTATCGCCGGTCGGTGCCGCGGTTGGTGTGGACTAGTTGGACGCTGCGTCTGACTGCGCCGCGGCGCCGGAAGCCGTCGTGACTGACAAAAACACGGACCCGATCGGGGCGAAACTCACCGATCCGCCGTGGGCGCGGCTGCTGTTTCTGCTCGTGCAAGGCCGTGATGGACAATGGTGGCGCGCAATTGTGTTACTGGGGTCCCTGCTGTTGCTCATGGTTGCGCTCACGGGGTTACTGGGCGTGATTGCGGTGCTGCTGCCGTTTGAGGGCTGGATCAGCGGCGTGATCGGCGTCGGATCGCTGACCGCTGGCGGTGCCCTCGCCCTGCGCAGGCGCCAACAGGGAAAGAGAAGTCGATAGAGAGCGACCGGTAAGCAGACACCGCAACCGTTACCCGGTCTTTAGGGCAAGAAGAATGGGAGTCTAACTGGACGGGTTGGTTGCCTTACGCCACAGCGCCTCGTGACCTCGCCCATGCTTGGCCCCGTGACGGCCGGAATTCGGCGGGAGGCCCGGTCCGGCCGTCACACTGGCCTGGGCTAGAAGGGCGGTTCGTCGCTGTTACTCGCGTGGGTGGCCTTGACGACTTGCACGGTGGCGTGGCGTAGTGAGGCACCGATCTCCTCAACCTCCAGCTCATACACCGTGCGCTTGTCACCCTCGCGGGTCTGGAAGGTCCGGTGACGCAACCGACCGGTCACGATCACCCGAGCGCCGCGGGTCAGGCTCTGGGCGAGGTTTTCTGCTGCGTTGCGCCAGCGGTTGCACGGCAAGAAGGTTGTCTCCCCGTCCCGCCATTGATTAGCCAGTTTGTCAAACCGGTGCGGGGTGCAGGCAAGGGTGAAGCTGGCTACGGAGGTACCGGAGGGGTGATGCGGAGTTTGGGATTGTCGGTCAGGTTTGCTACGAGGGGTCATCGTGTTTTCAGGCATGTTGATCATCTCCGTGGTCCACGGTGTGTCTGTGGCTGTTGGCCCCGGAGGGCGGGCGTGGGGCTCACCCTCGCCGCAAGGAGCGCCGTGCATTGTCCGTCTCTCACCGCCAAGGGGGGATCAACACAAGATCTCGAGCGAGCGTAGCGACCCCGAAGGGGCGCGAAGACCTTTTGTTGATCCCCCCTTGGCGGTGAGAGACGGACAATGCGAAGCTCCTCGCCCTGCTCCAGTCCCGTTCCCATCGCACCTGGCCGACCTCTGCGTCGGCTCGACGACGTGAGCACTTTGTGTGAACGCTGATTGCCCGTGCGTCCGCGTACCTGGGAGTGTCATTGCGTGCCGGTGAACTGCGGCGACGTGCCGGTGTGTATCGGCATGTGCGGACCGTTCGCGTCGCTTCCGCTGACGGCCTGCTGACGATGATCACGGCAAGCCACAGCTTGGAAGGCTGCGCCCCATGTGTGGTCAGGACCGCCGAGTAGCCTGGGGGAATCTCACCTCCAGGCCCTCACAGAACCGTACGTAACGATCTCTCGTTATACGGCTCTTGCCGTTCTGGTCACCAGACTGTGGGGGCGTGGGTG
>JALZHU010000509.1 GCA_030860695.1 Actinomycetota bacterium | reverse complement strand
GCTCGCGCTCGGGGATGGAGACCACCGGTGTGAGCAGCAGCACGCCGTCGATGTTGCGGGCCACCCGGTAGCGCCTTCCAGGCTCGGCGCCGGCGCGGCCCAAGCTGACCCGACCGCGGCTGTCTACCTCGGTTTCGGTGATGACCTCGAAGGCGACGGGCAGTCCTTCTGGCAGGGCAGACATGGCAACCTCCTATCTCCGCCGAGCAGTCTGCCCCCATGCGAAAAAGTAGGCAAGTGGGCAATACCCACTTTGCCACATCAGGTGCGGCGTGGGTTTCCCAACGCTCCGCCATGGCGCGATCTTGCTGGACATCAAATCCGTGCGTCAGCTTTGACTCTGGTGACCCACAGTGAGTTTCGCACCACGCCCTGCGCCACGATTGGCTGCTCAAGGCCGGTTTATGGCTTTGGCTTGGTGCCTTCGGCAGGGTTCGCAACAGATGGGAACAGCTTCGCTGCTGGAGATTTGCAACCGGGTGGCCAATGCCCTCGGGGTTGAGCTGATGGGCCTCTCGTCGCAGATCTGAGCAAGTCCGGACGCTTCTGAGCTGAGACGGGACTGGCGAGGTTCATGCGAGCCGGCTGTGGGGGTTTAAGCCCGAGAGGGACTCGACCACTACGCACACGTCCTCAACCAGCACAAACTCCTAGTAGTGGGGTAGTCCCGGGCACTGCGGCGGTTGATGGAAGCCCGGGTAGTGTCCTGCGGGCCTTAATGCGGATGTCAGCTTCGTCTGGAGAACTTCGGTCGAGCTGTTCTCAGCATGATGGTCAGGCCAGTCCGGCGACGTCACCTCGGGCCACGGCGGTGTGACTGTGCCTTGAGTGATCCGAATAGAGCGCTAGCTTGACGGTCTGACGGCGCAACGGCGCAACGGCGTGACGGCGCAACGGCGTGACGGCATACCGGGCCACATGATGACCCAGACGGCGCACGGACCGCTCGCCAGCGCACCGGTGCGCGTGCGCCCGCCCTACGACCAGCGCGACATCGCTGCCGAACAGGGGCAGAACGAGACTGTGCACCAGTGGTGGGACCGTCGGCGCGTCGACGGGATGGACGCGTTGCTCACGCCACTTGAGGGCATTGAGGTCAGCGACTACGAACGGGACACCTTGCAGTGGCTGACCGGCCGGGAGGACTCCACCATCGCCGTGGTCGCCGCGCTGCTGCATCGCGCCCGCGCCGCCCAACCGTTGCCCATCCGACCGTAATGAAGATCACCGTGCGAGACCTTCAGAGGCGGCAACGCGGACTTCCCAGCGGTATCTCCGTCTAGCTCCTCGATTCACAACAGCGCCATGTCCTGATCCATGGCAGCCACCCTCGCCGACCGCCAGAACTACGACCAGGTGCTCACCTAGCTGAGGAAGGACAGCCCATGACCCACCGGGCCGCAGATCTGCGCGACCAACTGGAGGGCACCACCCCAACCAGTTCCACCGCGTCCCCCACTGCGACCGCAGCCTCGAACAGCGCCTCGATGCCAGCACCCCCCGAAGCGCCCCCACCCAGCAAGTTCACCGTCCTGCTCGAGCCCAACGCCGCCGCTGACTTCGACGAGCTTGCCCTGGACATCCGCCGGTCGCTCGGCCGCCGGGTCTCCAAGGGAGACCTGGTACGAGCCCTGATCGCCCTGGCCGCCGCCGACCACACGCTGCGCGACCAACTGATTGGCGAACTCCGCACCCGTCCCACGGCATGACAAACATTTCCCGCGGATGTCCCGAAGGAATCCGATCGGTCACGCCGGGAAGCTCGCGACTTGGGCAGGACTGTCCGATCGTGGGCACCTAGTGGTCAGGCCATCCGCTCGGTGGCAAGACTGACACCCCGGGGGGCTTACGTACCGGCACGCCCTCAGGACGGCATCGCGTTTGCTGTAGCACCCGATCGGGGTTGTGGCCCCTCGGCTGTGTCTGCTGGTGAACCGGGGGCGGTGTGACTGCGGTGGCCGGTTCAAACACCTCAGCGTGGGCATTGTCAGGTTGACGGGGCTGGGGTGTTCGGTCGCTGCGGAGGGTGGGATCATCCTGCGTTCGTGGACGCTGCGCCGTCGTCGTTGTATAAGGGTCATCGATTCCCGGTGGAGATCATTAGCC
>JALZHU010000320.1 GCA_030860695.1 Actinomycetota bacterium | reverse complement strand
CTGCGTGGTGAGCTCGTGTCGTATGCCGGTGATTGCTTCGCCCTGCGTGGTGAGCTCGTGTCGTATGCCGGTGATTGCTTCGCCCTGCGTGGTGAGCCCACGTCCCTGCTCTAGCTGGGTCTCCCGCAGGGCGTTGAGGACCTGGGTGTGGGCGCGCAGTTCCGCGCGGACCTCCGATACGTCATGGTCAGCACCGGCGGCTAGCACGCGAGCAGCGGCGGTGTCGGAGCTGGTGAGGGCAGCCTGCTCGCGGAGCCGAGCGACCTCCTGCTCCAGGATGGCCACGCGGGTCTCAAGGTTGTTGTCGGAGTCCGCCACGGCACCGGACCCTACTGTGCTGGCGTGCGCGCATGGTAGTCAGCACAGCACAGTTCTGGCGGCAAGCAGGGCCGCGACCAGTGCCAGGGTGATCCTGAGGCACCGCTGGTGACGCCGCCACTGCTGGTCCCACCATGTGGCGTCGCGGCTGTGGTGGCGGCCTAGCGCCATCGCGGCCCGACCCAGGCCGAAACCGAGCCCGGCCGCCACCGCCGCTGCCCAGCTGCCCACCAGCAGCACAGCCACCAGCGGCGGCGATGCGGTAGCGCCACGCGGTATAGCGCGCCGAGGAGCACGAACAGCGCCACCGCGACGGCGAGACCTTGCCCGCACGGCAGGAGGCACGACTGGCCGCAGCAGGCCGCCCAGGGTCACCGCCAACGTGCCGACGGTGAGTCCGCCCCGGCAAGAAGGCCAACGGTGAAGTAGGTCCGTGACGAATCCCGCCAGACCGGCGAGCTCAGCAAGTACGCCGAGTTGAGGCTTCACGCCGAGCCAGACAGTGCGTAGCAGGCAGTCAACCTAAGGAGCAGCCAAGCCAGCACCCAGCCTTCACGCAGCACTGGTAGCATGGCAGCGGCCAATGCCGCCGGCGTACTGGTCACCAGCACCGGACCAAAAACGGCGCGCCGCAGGGGTTGGGTCATCGTTCAGTGCGCCGCAACCGGTTCGACGGCCGCTGGGGCAGCGTCGCGTTGCAGATCACCTGATCCAGGTTCGGGGCCCCGTGGTAGGGGACCTCGCCGTCCGCGCAGCGGTAGATGACATCGTCAACCTTCCACAGCCAGGCGTTGCGCCCTTCGTCGCCGGCACGGCAGATCGTGCGCGGCTGGTAGCAGTCGAGCCCGTCGCCCCAGTCTCCGTAACAGCCGTCCTTAAATCACTTGTCCCGGCCGCAGTACGCCGGGGAGTAAGGAGCGCTGTAGCAGATCAATCCACCAGGGTCGTCGTGGTAGCGACCGCAGTCGGGACACTCGCTGCCTTGCTGTGCCCTGGCCGGACAAGCCAGCAGTATCCACCCCAGCACAGTGAGCCTCAGGGTCATGGCTGCCATGCCGACGACGGCCAGGAACCCTCGCCGGCGCGCCACCGTCGCAGTGTCTGGGAACTGCACGGTGTCTCGAAACTGCAGGGTGCGCGGCTGCCCGTTGGGACCGGGCTGGTCAATCCGTGGGATATCAGCTGAAGTCGTGGAGTTCTTGCCGGTGCATTGCGGTGTTCAGCAAACCTGCCACCTCCTCGCTGAGCCGCTCGGGGGACGTCACCGGCTGCGCGGCGAGCACCGTGCCACCAGTGGCCGCGCGCCGCCAGCTTCGGCACCCGGCGACCGGTGGCTGCACGCCACGGCGGCGAGCCAAGCTGGGTCACCTCGGCCTGCAGCTCTCGTAGCTGCCGCAATATCCCGGCCATCGCCAACATCAGCACCGCCAGGCAGCCCAAGGCCAGCATGACCGCAGCTGTGAGCACGCTCATGCCGCTTGCCCGTCGACCGCTGCCGGCAGGGTGTACAACAGCACGGCCAGCACGAGTGCGCCGGCCACCGGCAGGATCGCGCCCCCTCCGCCGGGCAGCGCGGCCGCCGGATGCAGGGCTGTCGCCGCAAGTGTGGCGACCGCCAGTACCCCGGCCCGGGCGATCCCACCGGGCCCGACCTGAGTGCCCATCCGGTTGCAACCGCAGTCTGACTGATCCCCCCGGTAGCGCCGCCATGACAGGTGGGCGGCGAAGGCTGAGTACATCACTGTCTGGGCGGCCAGTGCCCAGCGCAGCTCAACGGTGCCAAAGACCACCGCGGCTACCGACGGTACCCCGATGGCAAATTCGACGGCCGCGATAGCCCGGGCAGTCGCCACGCCGGTTCCGGCCGCGCGAGCCAGCGCCTTTGGCGCCCGCATGTGCTCAAATCCGGCTTCTACCAGCAGGAATGCGCCTGCAAGCACAGGCACTCCCAGCAGGATCATGCGGGCTCCCAAGTCACACTCAGGCTATTAAGGAACGCTAGCGCCTCGTTCGGGTCCGCAGTGTCAGCCGGTCGGGGACCAGGCGGGTGATCGCCGTGGGCGTGGCCAGGACCAGAGCGTCTGACCGGGACCGACCCTGTGCGCCGAGCGCCGCCCCGCCACGGCCAGTCATATCGCCCGCGCACAGCGCGATATTGGCACAACCGCTGTCACTACACGCCCGAGGTCCAGTCAGGTCGCCACCAGCTCGGTAGGCACAGTAATCACATCCACCATCGCGCCGTTGCGCAGCACAGTGATCGGCAACCTGGTACCGATGGCCTCAGAAAAGAGCTGGCGTTGAATGCCTTGGGCATCAGTCACGGGTTTACGCCCCGCGCTGAGCACGAGATCCCCAGCGCGCAGTCCGGCCCGGTCGGCCGGGCTGCCCGGGATGACCTCCACCAGGCGCAACCCCGATTTCTGCGCGGTCCGTTGCGCGACCGGCGAGGGCAGCGGGGCGGGCACCCCCACCAGCCCGAGGTAGCCCCGGCGAACCCGGCCGTCGGCGAGCAGCGCGCCGATGATCCGGCGGGTCGTCGCGTTGACCGGCACTGCCATCCCCAGCCCGAAACCGGCGACGGCGGTGTTGATCCCAACCACCATGGCGCTAGCGTCGGCCAACGCACCGCCGGAGTTGCCGGGGTTGAGTGCGGCGTCGGTCTGGATCACGTCCTCGATCACTCGCATGGCCCGGCCCGAGCGCACCGGCAGCGAGCGGCCCAACGCACTGACCACTCCGGCAGTCACTGATCCGGCGAGCCCGAGGGGGTTGCCGACGGCCACCACCAACTGCCCGACGACTAGCTTGTCGGCGTCACCCAGGACGGCCGCGACCGGCGTGTCGCCCCGGGCCCGGAGCACCGCGAGGTCGGACAGCGGGTCGCTGCCTACCACGTCGAAGCGGCTCTCGGTACCGTCGGTGAACGCTGCGACACCATCGTGGGCCGACCCCACCACGTGCGCGTTGGTCAACATCAGCCCATCGTCAGCGAAGATGACGGCCGACCCTGCGCCCGCCCCGATCCGTAGGCTCGCGACGTGCGGAATGAGCGCTGCAGCGACTGAGCTGACCGTGCGCGAATAGGGGTCCACGCGCGACCACCCGCCTCAAGCTCAAGGGGGATTACACCGTTGCGCTACTAACAACGCTGCCACACCAGACGCTGTTCCGGTAGCCGGCCTCAGGAGCCCTCAGCTTCCGGAGGTATATCCCCTACTGGTGGACTTACCGTCCTGATCGGGGTGAACGATCGAGCGCCTCGGCGGGGCGGCCGGCGGCTGGGTTCCAGGCCAGGCCGGGCACGCCCCAGCCGTGGGCTTTGAGGGCTTTCTTGGCCTCGCGGGCATGCCGACCGAGCAACCGGTTCAGGTAGAGGATCCCGTCGAGGTGGTCGGTCTCGTGCTGCAGGCATCGAGCCAGCAAGCCGGTGCCCTGGACGGTGACTGGTGCGCCGTCGGCATCGACGCCGGTCACCTGTGCCCAGGTTGCCCGCCCGGTGGGGAAGGATTCCCCAGGTACCGACAGGCAGCCCTCCCAGTCGTTGTCAGGGTCGGGCATGGTCTCGGGCCGCGTACTGGTCTCCAGCACCGGGTTGACTACCACGCCCCGCTGCCGCACGCCCTGCTCGTCCGCGCAGTCGTAGACGAACAGGCGTTGGTCCACGCCGATCTGGTTGGCGGCCAGCCCGACACCCTGCGCCGCCGCCATTGTGTCGAACATGTCGTCAACCAGTGCATGCAGCGCCTCGTTGAACTCCGTGACGAGCCTGGTTGGAGTGTGTAGCACCGGGTCGCCGACGATGCGGATCGGACGCACAGCCATGATGGGGCACAGTAATAGTGGGCTGCTCCGCCCCGCGCCTGGGGACTTGGCCTGGGGACTTGTCACGGGCGCGCCGCCGGTTCGCCTGGGCAGGCGCATGGTTCAATGCTGTAGTCGAATCACACTGCTGTGGTTCTCCACGTGCGGGATCATGAGCCGAGGAGCGCAATGGACGCCGCAGAGGCGCTGCACCCGATCGACGACCATTCCAAGGGTCTGAGTTGCCAAGAGCGTGAAATGTTGGCCTTCGAGCGGCAGTGGTGGAAGTACGCCGGCGCTAAGGAGCAGGCCATCCGCGAGCTGTTCACCGTGTCCGCTACCCGCTATTACCAGGCCCTCAACCACTTGATTGACCGGCCGGAGGCACTCACGGCCGACCCGATGCTGGTCAAGCGGTTGCGCCGGCTGCGGTCCGGTCGCCAGCGAGCACGGGCCGCTCGCCGGCTTGGCGCCGACCCGAAGTAGGCCATGAGCACGCCGAACAAGACTGGAGCCAGTAGGCGGCTGCGCACCGCCGGGTTGGCTCTGTTCGGACTGGCGGTGGTCGCCGTCCTGATTGGGTTGCTGTTGGCAGTCAACCGTGAAGAGCACACCACGGCCACTGGCCAACCGCCGGCCACCCCGACCCAGGCGCCCCCTAGCACATCGGCGAGCCCTACCGTCATTCCCTACCCGCCACCAGTGCCCTCGATCCCGGCTGAAGCGCCCGGGGTGACCGTGTCTGAGCCGCCGGACGCCGCGGCGGGCGCGCCGATCGGCGACGCGGGTAGCAGCCGCGGGGAGGTGCGGGTCTACAACAACAGCACCATCCGTGGCCTGGCCGCGCGGGCCGCGGATGATCTGACTGCCGCCGGTTGGATGGTGGTCGACGTCGGCAACTATGCACAGGGAATAATTTCGACGACCACCGTGTACTACCAGGAGGGCACCGAAGAGCAGGCCTTCGCAGAAGAAATCGGCGCCGAGTTCGGGATACGTGTCGAGCCACGGTTCCCGGGTATCGCGAACGCCGATCCTGGTGTGATCGTGATTGTCACGAACGACTACCCCAACTGATCATTCGCACACTCACGTGGGTCCCTGGGCTCATACAGAGTGCGCGCACTCCAGGGCGAGCATTCCCGCGGAGAGGACAAGGATCGCGCCGGACCCTCGCTCCAACCAGGCCTTAAGGCGAGAAACCGGTTGACGCGGGATTGCCGCACCGCGGCGGAAACTGGGGGCCTGGTTCCCGCCGCGGTGCAGCGCCGCCGGACCGAGAGGGAATTTCCGGCGGAGCTTTCTGGGCTCGTGAGCCCGGACTACATGTACACTCGATCAGGGCGCGAGTGTCCCGACCTTAGGCAACTCTCCGTGACTTTTACGCTGTATTCGAACCGTATATCACCTGAATGATGCACATCGTTACACCTAAGGCTGACTATGCTCAGGTGGCCGACAAGCCACGGGCGGCGGCGTAGTGAGCCAGCTGGGCGAGCTGGACCGGGTCCAAGGACGGGCGGACGGTCTGGCGTG
>JALZHU010000319.1 GCA_030860695.1 Actinomycetota bacterium | reverse complement strand
ATCCGGACGCTGGAGCGGTGCTGCGGTTCCTGCGCACACGGTGAGATGCACTTGGCGGACCGCGGCGCTGAGCGTCGCATTGGCCCGGAGGTAGCCCAGTCGCCAGCCGCTGACGGCGTGGCTTTTGGATAGGCTGCCGATGACCATGCTGCGCTCCCGCAGCACGGGTGGCTCGGAGGCTGAGATGTGTCGGTGTCCGTCAAAGAGGTAGGCGGCGTATATTTCGTCTGAAACTGCGACCGCGTTCCAGCGCTCGCACAACTGCGCAATCTCCAGTAGCTCAGCTGGGCTGAGCACGTGCCCGGTGGGATTGTTGGGGTTGCTGAGCACGATGGCCCGGGTGCGCGGACCGAAGGCCGCTGTGAGCTCAGCGTGGTCATAGCGCCAGTCGGGTGGGTAGGTCCGGACCAGCCGGGGGATGCCATTGGCGAGGGCGATGGCGCTGAGAAAGTTTTCGTAGAACGGCTCGAACACAATGACCTCATCGCCCGGGTTCACTGTGGAGAGCATGGCCACGGTGAGCGCTTCGGTGGCGCCAGCGGTGATGGTCAGCTCGGTGTCAGGGTCGGTGAGGGTGGTGAGCGTTGCAGCGATCTGTCGACGCAATTCGGGGTTACCGTCGGGGATTTCATATTGGTTGTATCCGGCCCGCAGCGCGGAGCAGGCTTCCTCGATCAATGCTGGCGGGGTGGGTGGAGCGCCTGGGATACCTAACGCGAGGTTGATCGCGTCACAGGCGCGGCCCTGGGTTAGCAGGTGAGCTAGCTTGCCGGGTGCCAGCGCGCGAACGCGGGCGGCCACCGGTGGACCGCTCATGTCGTTCATCAGCTCGCCCATTTCTACAGTTGGGCGCGGATCGCTGCGCCGGTGTCTTTGGTGCCGAGGCGGCCGCCGAGGTCGGGGGTCACCCGTCCCGCCACGATCGATGCGGTGACTGCCCGCCGCACGGTGGTGGCCTGTTCGGTGTATCCGAGGTGTTCGATGAGCAGGGCTGCGGTGAGGATCGCGCCGATCGGGTTGGCGATGTCGTGGTCGGCGATGTCGGGTGCGCCACCGTGTACCGGCTCGAACAGGCCGAACCCGGTAGTGGCGTTGATATTCGCCGAAGGCGCGGTGCCCAGTCCGCCGGCGAGTGCAGCGGCGAGGTCGCTGAGGATGTCGCCGTGGGAATTGTTGGTCACAATCACGTCGAACGCGGTGGGATCGGTGATCAGTCTCATCGCGGCGGTGTCCACGTACAGGTGGGTAGCCTCGATGTGGGGATGCCGGGCGGTGGCTTGTCGCCAGCAGCGCTGCCAGAGTTGGCCGCCGTAGCGGACGGCGTTGGACTTATCGACGAGGCACACCGCGCGGCGCGCGATGGAGAACGCGAAGTCGATGATCCGAGACACGCCGTGATAGGTGCTGATCTCCGTGTCGATCGCGGTCTCGTGGGGTGTGAACGGGCGCAAGGTGCCACCAATGCCGGCGTAGAGTCCCTCGGTGTTTTCGCGGACGATGACGCAGTCGATCGCCCGGTGTGCTGGAACCCGCAATGGGCTGAGCCGGTCGTGGAGCAGCTTTGCCGGGCGGTAGTTCACATATAAGTCGAGGTCACATCTCAACCGCAGCAGCACACTGCGGGCGTAGTCAGCGTCGACCCGGGCATCTCCGACTGCACCGAGCAATAGGCCCGCGCTGGTCCGAATTCGGTCGAAATCCGTGTCTGACAATGCCGTCGAGGTCTGCAGGTAGGTGTCCGCGTTGACGTGGTCGAGCACATCGATGTCGAGGCCGAGCCCGAGCGCGTCGAGGACGCCTAGGGCCTGGTCGATCACTGCTGGTCCAATGCCGTCACCGGGGATCACGGTACACGGTGCTCAAGGCCGCCCCTTGACGACGAGGTTGTGCGCGGGCCTCGGTGGGGTGGGCCGGATACTGGGTAACCAGGGCCGCCGCGCCTGTTCGTAGGCGCTGACGGCGGCATCTTTTCCCAACGTGATTGCGATTTCGTCGAGGCCTTCGAGTAGCAGCCAACGGCTTCGCTGGTCCATGGTGAAGGGATGGCGCAACTCGCCAGTGCGTACTTCGAGGTTCACCAAGTCCGCGGTGATCTCGACGCAGGGATCGGCATCGACCCGGTCGGCGAGCTCGGCCACCGCTGGTTCGGGCAACTCGAGGACGAGCACGCCGTTGTTGACGGCGTTGCGCCGGAAGATGTCCCCGAAGCTGATCGCAATCACCACCGCGAATCCCCAGTCCCGCAGGGCCCACACGGCGTGCTCGCGCGAGCTGCCGGTGCCGAAGTTGCGACCCGAGACCAGGATAGTCGCGCCGGAGCGTTCCGGGTGGTTGAGCACGAACGTCGGGTCCTTGCGCCATTCGGCAAACAGGGTGTCCTGGTAACCGCTTTTGGTAAGCCGCTTACAGTACTCGGCGGGAATGATCTGATCGGTATCGACGTCGTTGCGCCTCAGCACCATGCAGCGCCTCGGCCTCAGCCTGCTGGCGGACTTCCATCGATCCGGGCACCACCAGCATCCGCACTCCGGTCGCCACCGTGCGCCCGCGGAGTACGTCGGCGGCCGAGCGAAGGTCTTTTAGGCGTGCGTTGGTGCAGGAGCCGAGGAACACGGTGCCGATCGCGATCGAGTCCATCCTGGTGCCGGGCACCAGGCCCATGTAGGCCAGTGCGCGTTCGGCCGCGGCCCGCTGATGGGGGTCAGTGAACGACCGTGGATCGGGCACCTGCCCGGTGAGCGGTACGGCCTGTCCCGGGTTGGTCCCCCAGGTGACAAAGGGGGTTAGCGTGGTGACGTCGATTGTCACCGTCTGGTCGAAGACTGCCCCAGGATCGGTGCGCAGCGACTGCCAGTAATCCAGGGCCGGGTCCCACGATTGATCTTGCGGTGCCCCCGGCCGTCCCCGCAGGTACTGGTAGGTCACGTCGTCCGGCGCGATCAACCCGGCGGTGGCCCCGGCCTCGATGCTCATGTTGCAGATGGTCATTCGGCTCTCCATCGAGAGCCGCTCGATGGGCCTGCCGCGGTACTCGATGATGTGCCCGTGCGCGCCGTTGGCGCCGATTTGCACGATCAGCGCCATGATCAGGTCCTTAGCAGTCACATCCGGGGGCACCTCGCCGGTGAACTCCACGGCCATAGTCCGCGGCGCGGACAGCGGCAGCGTCTGGGTCGCGAGGACGTGTTCGACATCGCTGGTACCTACCCCGAAGGCCAGCGCGCCGAAGGCACCATGGGTGGAGGTGTGGCTGTGGCCGCAGACCACCGACATGCCCGGGTGGACCAAACCACGCTCTGGGGCCACGACGTGCACGATTCCCTGCCTGCTGTCGCCCAGATGGAACAGTTCGATGCCGTGTTCGGCGCAGTTGTGTCGGAGTGTCTCCACCTGCCGCCGGCTCATCCGGTCGTCGATTACCAGTGAGCTGGTTGGGACGTTGTGGTCCTCGACGGCGAGGGTGAGGTCCGGACGCCGCACGCGCCTGCCAGCCAGCCGCAGGCCGTCGAACGCCTGAGACGAGGTGGCCTCGTGGATCAGGTGCAGATCGACGTACAGCAGATCCGGCTCGCCGGGAGCCTGCTGCACGACATGGTCGCGCCAAACCTTCTCGATCAGCGTGCTGGGGACCATCAGAGCGGGGTCTCGGTTGGGAAACCCGCTCGGTGATGAGTTCCCGCAGCGTGTCCAGATCCATGCATTCACCATTGACGCAGTTGGCGATGTATTCCTGATAAAGGATTTCCACCAGCTGCTCGTGCACGGGCAGGTGCAGTTCCTCAAGCAGGTAGCGCAACACGGCGCGGCCCGAATGCCTGCCGACCAACATGGCCCGCTCACGGCCAAACCGCGCCGGCTCGATGTGCTCGTAGGTGATCGGTGCGCAAAGCATCCCGGCCTGGTGGAGACCGGCCTGGGTGGCGAATGCGTTGACGCCGAAGATAGCCTTGTTCCTCGGCGCGGAAAGACCGATCGTCTGGCAAAGAACCTCAAAGGCGTGGTAAAGACCACCGGTCCCGGCGGTCGTGGCCACACCGAGTTGCGCGCCTTTGTACGTAAGCACCGCAATCAGCTCCTCCAGCGCAGTGTTGCCGGCACGCTCACCGATACCCGCCAATGTCACCTGCACCTCGTCGGCACCGGCCTGGATGCCGGCCAACGCATTCGCCAGCGACAAGCCAAGATCCTCATGGCAGTGCGTGCTCACCGCGATCTCCGGCGGGATCCACGACCTGACCCGGCCGACCAGGCCGCCGAACTCGACCGGGGTCATGCAACCGGTGGTATCAGCAAGCACCACAACGTCCGCGCCCGCCGCCACCGACTCCACGATCAGCGGCCTCAGCAGACCATCCGAACCACGCGACGCATCCTCGACACCCAACGAGACGTGTTGCACGCCCAGCGACTTCGCGTAGGTGATCGTGTCGATCACCTCCCGTTGTGCCTGCGCCTGACTGATCCCGCGTTTGTACTTCAAATGTGTCTCGCTGCCGGTCGCCAAGATCTGCATGTGGTGACGCTGCGTGCCACCGGCCTCCACGGCCAGGTCGACGTCCTTGCGCTGTGCTCGGCTGAGGGTCGCGATCCGGGCGGTGGGAACCGACTCGGCGATCAACCGGGTTGCCTTGTAGTCACTCGGCGACGAGCTGGGAAAACCGGTCTCGATCACGTCGACACCGACTGCCTCGATAGCCAGCGCAATATCGAGTTTCTGCTCCGGCCGCATCGCGTTGCCCGGCGCCTGCTCACCATCGCGCAAGGTACTATCGAAAATCGAGATTCTTCCCAACGTCGAATCACCCACGCTGTTCCCCCGATCAAGCCATCGTCAGAAGCTGTAACCAGACGCGCGTGACCCGCAGCGTCCAGCGGACAGACCGCGGTTGTCGGCGGTGGAGCTGCTTCCCAACAGCTGCACCGGCACCTGATCATCTCCAATGACACTGCCCCAGCGCGCTGAGAGCTGGTTCGCTGCCGCCGGACCTACCCAGGGCTGCCTACCTAAACAGCCGAAAATTTCCGACCCGGCAATGTCAAGACCCCAACACACCGTGGTCCACCCCCTCGCGCTCAAGCCACACACCCGAAGCCACCGTCCACGCTGTTACTTATATTGGCAATCAAACTTCACTGCAGCAAACGCACAAACGAACATCATGTCCGATTGAGGGATGTATTCAACCCCTTCGAGTAGGTTCCTTGAACCATCCCGGGTTTCGTGCATACCTCCCAAATTGGGAAGGATGGCGCGATGCCGAGCAGGTTCGACAAGCAGGCCAGGGCGAAGGCGGTTCGTCTGGTCAGGGATCATGTGGGGGACTATGAGTCGGAGTGGGCGGCCATCAAGGCCGTCTCGGCTCGGTTGGGGACCAGCGCGGAGACGCTGCGCCGGTGGATCCGTCAGTCCGATGTGGACGCTGGTCAGGCACCGGGCATGCCCACGGAGTCGGCGCGCCAGATCCGTGAACTCAAGCGCAAGTGCGCGGAGCTGGAACGCACCATTGAGGTGCTCAAGGCGGCCACGAGTTTCTTTGCGTGGGAGTGCGACCCGCTGTCCCGCTGATCTGTGAGTTTATTACCGAGCACCGCCAGGGGTTCGGGGTCGTACCGATCTGTCGCGCGTTGACGTTTCTCGGCGTGCCGATCGCCCCGCGCACCTATTGG
>JALZHU010000508.1 GCA_030860695.1 Actinomycetota bacterium | reverse complement strand
CATCAGCCTCCTCCGCCTGGCCGGCGCCACCAACATCGCCCATGCCCTACGACATCACGCATGGGACCCACTCAGACCCGTAGAACTACTCCTCACCAGCTAAGAGAGGACTTTGCCGGGACCCTGCGCGAGTACCCGGTCAGGATAGGCCCTAAACTCACGCGTCTTGACGATGAGCCTTACCCGGACGGGTGAACTGACGCCCGGTTGCCCACTAGCCGCTCAGCCACTTAGCGAGGCGGATGGACAAGCACCTTGACGGCACGACCCAAATGCACCCTCGCCAGGTGGGCAGATCTCCGGGATGGCCGACACCAATGCCAAGCCCGGCTCGGTTGGTGGCTGGGTGTGGCATCCCGTCGTCCCGGAAGGCGCCAGACTGTCACCGCGTGACCGCAGTTCTGACCGCAACGAGCAGCACCGTGCCACACTCGCACACCACCCGGCGAACGTCGCATGCTCACGTCACGGGGTTCGATCAGGGACCTGCATGCATCTGTTAATCGTAGGGTCGCATGTGAAGGGTGTCTCTGAGTTCCCGCTGCTCATCAGAGGTTGGTGCCGTGATGTCGGCGTGGCCTGCTCACCTGGTCCTTGACAACCAGCACGACCACCGGCCAGGCCGGCAAGGTGCGCACTGAGAACTGCCGCGCACTGGTGGACGAGCGCCCATCGAGTGTGACGCGAAGCAGACCTCATCCGAACTCTTCGTATAGGGATATACGCATTCGGCGACATCCCTCAGGCAACCGAAAATTTCCCGAGAGTTGCCCAACGACATCGCCTGCCCCGTAAAGATTGGGACCAGTGTCGCGATTTAACAGCTATGAAACGCGCCCAGATCATAAGGCGCCCGCGCGAACAACGTGACGGACCCGTGGAAGGTCCGCCGCCACTACACCCAGCGTGAGTCAGGTGCCGGTGTATCTGTGTGGACACTGCGCCTCTCCCTCTTGTGGACACAGCGCACGATCGGCCACCGGCGTCGACTGCACCCGCCTTGGACGAGGGAGAAATCTCCGTGCTGACCCGAGGGAGACCAGATGACGGTCAGGCATGAGCACCCACGATGGAAAGCTGGCTCTAGTGGCGTGTCGTTGGCCCGCATCAGCACGTCCTGCAGCACTGCTACTGCCACAACAGGCCTGCACGCGACGGGGGTCACGGTGCAGGACATCGACTGGCTCGTCGCCCACCTGCGGGCCGTGGTCATGGCCAGCCCCACCGTCTGGGCAGGTCGCGGAATGACCTTCCCCCAGCTCATCGCGCTGCACCTGATTGGTGCGCTGGCTCCGGTCAGCCTTACCGAGCTGGCTCAGGTCCTGGGGACCAAGCCGCCGGCCACGTCTGCGATGGTCGATCGGCTGACTCATACCGGACTGGTGCGCCGCACGCGGGACCCGCACCACCGCCGACGCATCCACCTGACCCTCACCCCGGAGGCTCAACAGATCATCGGCGACACCGATCCCGACACCGCGACACGCCTGCAAGCCGTGCTCACTGGCATGAGCCCCACGGCCCGTCACCACCTCATCGACATCCTCATCGACACCATCCGACGATCCATCGACTAGCCCAGGATTTAAGACACAGGCGACCGCGGCGGCAACTGTGAAGCTGGAGGCTATGACTGTGGACGCGGCTAACAAAAGACGGTCTAGCAGATAATGAAGGCAACAGGGCTTGCCATGACTGCGTGGTACGACGCCTCAGCGTCGAACCGGCCTTTCGATGGCAATAGGTCGGGTGGATCACCGACGGTTCCCGGCCGGGACGCCTCGCCACGGTGACAGACACAAGATCTACGCCTGGGCCAGTGACCGCAACCGTCTCGATCACTGTCAGACGCAAGCAGTGCCCCGGCACAAATCGGGTACAAACCGCATCACCCAACACCAACCAACACCAACCAACGTCAACCAACATCAACCGACGCCTTCGCAGCTGAAAGCCCGTTCCAGCCACTAAAGCCCTGGTCGGCGTTCTCTCAGCGGCGCTACATCAGCAAACGCAACACCGGCCAACCAACCATGCCCTCGCCGGGCGGGCAGACCTCCGGGATGGCCAGCCACGAACACTGCGGCGGCAGAGCCGGGTGGGCTGGGTGGGGG
>JALZHU010000318.1 GCA_030860695.1 Actinomycetota bacterium | reverse complement strand
CAGGCTGAAGGCTACCGAGCGGACGGTGTTGGTGTGGCCGGTGAGGGTGCCCAGTGGGCTGGGCTGGCGGGGGTCGCTGATTTCCCATAGCCGCGCGGTGGTGTCGGCGCTGGCGGTGGCCAGGGTGTGCCCGTCGGGGCTGAAGGCCACTGAGCGGACGGTGTTGGTGTGGCCGGTTAGTCGGGTGGTGTAAGGATGGGCGAAGGTGCTGAGCAGACTGCCGCGAGCTTCCGTGGTGGGGGCAAGCCGGTAGGCGGCCAGGCCGAGTTGGACGGCCAGAGCTGGATTTGTGTCGCGGAGCTCCATGGCTTGTCCAGCAACCTGCCGGGACACCGCGACATTGCGTTGTTGCTCCGCGGCGCGCTGCTGAGTGAAGGCGATCCCCGCTGCGACCACAGCGAGGACCAGCAGCACCGAAAGGACGGTGGTGGCGCGCCTTCGCCGGAGGCGGTCTCGGCGGATGCTGGAGCGCAGGAAGGTGCGGGCCGTCGGGCTGAGGTCCACGTGATCAGTGATCAGGTCGTGGGCCTGGATGTGAGCGCCGGTGTCGGCCACCGCGGCGGCGAGTTGGCCACGTTCCCACAACCGAGAGGGTGGGCGGCCTTCGCCGTTCCATTCGGTGGCGGCCTGTTCGACTGCGCGGCGGGCACGCAGCGCCGACACGTTGTCACGGATCGCCTGGGCCAGTGGAGGCCAGGCGGACAGGAACGCCTCGTGGGCCACCCCGACCACCACGCTGCCGTTGTTGGTGTCGGTGGTCACCAGCCGCCGCGTGACGAAGGCGTCCGCCTCTTGGATCACCGGATCCGGCAACTCATCGCGAGGCACCCGCCAACGGGTGGGACGACCCTGCTCATCCACGGTGACCAACCGCAACAACCCGGCAATAACTTCCTCACGGCGTCGTCCAGTGGCCGCGGTTGCGTCGGCCAAGGCTGCGTCAGCCTGGCGGGTCAGGGCACCCTGGACCTCACCGAGTTGGTCGTAGCGTGCCGCGGACAGCTCACCGCCGCGACCGACGCCGTCGGCAAGCTGGGCGAGGGTGAACGCCAGCAGCGGCAGCGCCTCGCCGCTGT
The DNA here is from genome assembly GCA_030860695.1 of Actinomycetota bacterium. Lineage (GTDB taxonomy): Bacteria > Actinomycetota > Actinomycetes > Mycobacteriales > Pseudonocardiaceae. The sequence continues at coordinate 4,598 of JALZHU010000318.1, read as the reverse complement.
CGGTGTCAGCAACCAACCGGGCTACCAGGTCGTCGGCGATCGTAATACCAGCTAGCCTGGCCGGACCTTCGACTATGCTGCGTAATGCCTCACGGCGCAGCGGCCGCAGCGTGTAAGTGTGAGTCGGCAACACCGCCAGGTCGGAGTCGACCAGCAGCCGATTCAGAAGCTCCGACCGCAGCGTGGCCACCACCTGCACCGGACCGCCCAAGGCCGGGCGCAGCAGCTGCGCGAACCGGGTTCGTTGCTCGGGCGATGTTTGGGTGAGCAGCTCCTCGAGCTGATCCACCACCAAGAGCAGCCGCCGGGCCCGAGCGGCCAGCAGCAGCTCATCGGCCAGTCCTGTCAGGTCACCGTCGTCGAGCTGGTGGCGCACGTGCGCCACCGTCCGGTTCAGGCCGAGCTGCTGTGCTGCGTCGGCCAGTTCCCGAGCTAGAGCGGCCATCGGGTCGGTGCCGGGCAGCATCGGCGGCAGCGTCCACCAGCCCGGTTCGTTGGCCATCGTCGACCCCAGCCCGGCCCGGACCAGCGACGACTTGCCGCATCCTGACGGGCCCACCACCAGGAGCATCGCTTTCTCAGCGCGCTCTGCCGGGGATCGCAGCAGCCCGGCCAGCTGGGTCACCTCGCCAGTGCGGCCGAAAAACACCCGGTGGTATTCGACGTCAAACGGGCGCAACCCTGGAAACGGCGACCGGTTATCAGGCCACCCCCAGCCCCGGCGACATCAACCCGACGCAGAGCCTCTACCAGCGCCGCACGAGCCTTGATGGGATCCTTGGTGAGGTCGGCACAATGCGCAGACTTCACCAGTGGATGGTCCACTCCCGGCTCGGCCAGAACCGGTAACAGCTGGCTGCCCCGTGACCGGGCGTAGCCCACCTCGTAGTGACACCACTCTGATGTCCGGAAAGCCGAGGTGACCACGCAGACCACCGTGTCAGCCCAGCGTAGCCGCTCATTAACCCGCTGCTCCCATTCCTCGCCCACCACAATGCCATTGCGCAGATCCGGGGCCAGAAACACTTCGTGCCCCTCAGCAACCAGCCACTGCTGCACCTCATCGGTCGGCTCTCGATCGTCGCTGGCGTGGCTGATGAATACCTTGGCCACCGCACCTCCCCATGGCGTTACCGCCGTAGCGCAAGTTGGCATCCCGCCACGGCGAGCAGCTCATCGGTGACTACCAGCGGTAGCTTCCGATCATGGCGACACCATACCGACCGGTCTGAGGGCTACGGGCGGTGCCCGGCTGATCGAGATCGTCCCGGTGCTGGCGTACATCACATCGCCTGAGGGTTAGGGGCGAGAGGTGATATCACTGACGGCACGGGGTTACGCCACTACCGGTGGTGAAGGCGATACCCACCGTATGGACTACGGGGTCCCGCCTAATGGGCTCTTCACCAGTATGTGATCAGTCCCTAACGTAGTGCGATTGTCGGGGGAGTTTATGGGGATCACCCATTGAACGAGAGGACCTGATCCGTGCTCCCCCGAAGTCGTCTTCGCTTCCTCGCTGCTGCTGCCTTGGGCTTGCTGATCAGTGTGGGCGTCGTGCTCCCTGCGTCGGCTGCGTCGTCGAACACTGCGCCCACGTCACTGGGCCAGTTGAGCGCTGCGCATCAGCTGGCCAACGAAGCTGCCGCGGCGAGTATTGGATCAGTGTTGGGGTCAACGTTGCAGGCCGCGCTGGGCAGTTCGTTCGCTGGGTCGTGGATTGAGCCGGGCAGCGCGGACCTCGTCGTGGCCACCACCGACCCGGCCGCTGCGCCGCGGATTCGCGCCGCTGGCGCTCGGCCGCGGCTGGTATCCCGGAGCCTGCTGGCCCTGCAGGGCGTGATGGCGGTGCTGGACTCTCGGTCGGGCAGCGTCCCGAACTCGGTGACCGGTTGGCACGTGGACCCGGCCAGCAATTCCGTCGTCGTGTCGGCCACCGATCCCGACGCGGCAAGGGCGTTCGCGGCGGGTCACGACGCGGTCCGCATTGAGCACGTCAATGCCCGCCCGGTGCCACTAGCCGACCTGCGCGGTGGCGACATGATCACCAGCAACAAGGGGGGCCGCTGCTCCGTCGGTTTCAACGCCACCTCGGGCCGCAATCGCTACGTCATTACCGCCGGGCACTGCACCAAGATGGGCGGTACCTGGTCGGGGCCGGACGGTAGCGCCATCGGCCCGGTTGCCAGATCGTCGTTCCCCGGTCACGACTTCGGCCTGGTCGAGGTGGCGTCGCCGACCTGGACGCAGACCGATGACGTCGGCACCGGAAGCGGCAATCTCACCGTGACGGGTACCACGCCTGCTCCGGTGGGCTCCAAGGTCTGCATGTCCGGTTCCACCACCGGCTACCACTGCGGCCGGGTGGAGGCCGTCAACGAGACCGTGAATTACGGGAACGGCGACGTCGTCCGCGGGCTCACCAGGACTAGTGTCTGCGCTGAGGGCGGCGACTCCGGTGGCTCCTTCATGAGCGGGACGCAGGCTCAGGGCATGCTGTCCGGCGGGTCCGGCGGTTGCCTGCTCGGCGGGCGGTCGTATTTCCAGCCGATTGATGTGGTGCTGGCTACCTATGGGTTGACCCTCATCACGGGCAAGGCGTCCACCGACGACTAGCGCAACGATCGCAGCCGCTGTGCAAAGGTGGCGGCGGCCGTCTGGGCATCCGCTGCCTCAGTGATTGCGCGCACCACCACGACGCGGTCCGCACCAGCGGACAGCACCTTGTCCAGCCGTTGCAGGTTCTCGATACCTCCGATGGCGAACCAAGGGCGGGTCGGGGTTGCAGCCGCGGTGCGGCGGATCAGATCCAACCCGGCGGCCGGGCGGCCCGGCTTGGTCGGAGTGGGCCAGCACGGACCGGTGCAAAAGTAATCCACCCCGGGCTGCCTGGCGGCTTCGGCGGCCTGCGCGGGGTCATGCGTGGAACGGCCGATCACCACCTCATCGCCGACGACCCGACGCGCCCAGCTGACCGGCAGGTCATCCTGGCCCAAGTGCAACACCTGCGCGCCAGCGGCCAGCGCGATGTCGGCCCGGTCGTTCACCGCCAGCAGCGCGCCGTGCCGCTGGCACGCGTCGGCGAGCACCTCCAGAGCGACGAGCTCGTCACGCGCTTCCAGGGCCTTGTCTCTCAGCTGGATGATGTCCACGCCACCGGCCAGCGCTGTGTCGGCGAACGCGGCGAGATCACCGCGGTCGGCCCGAGCATCAGTGCACAGGTACAGCCGCGCGTCGGCCAGCCGGGCCCGGATCTGCGTCCCGTCTATCTGCGTCCCGTCCATCTGCGCTCCGTCCATCTGCGCTCCGTCCATCTGCGCTCCGTCCATCTGCGCCCCATCCTTCTGGGGACCGTATCGAGGTAGGGTGGGAACCGGTCCGCACGGGAGCCTGGGCCACACCGGGCTGAGAGGGGGTCATGGCGACCCCGACCGTCGAACCTGATCCGGGTCATGCCGGCGCAGGGAGCGTGATGAGTGGTGGCTTCGCCCAGCAGTCTGTTGAGCACCGTCGCTGTGGTCGGTGGCGGCGTCATCGGCCTGAGTTGTGCCTGGCGCGCCGCGTCCGCGGGGTTCGCGGTGACCGTGCACGACCCCGCGCCTGGGTCGGGTGCTTCGCGTGTCGCCGGTGGAATGCTCGCCCCGGTCACCGAGGCGGTGCCCGTCGAACCCGAGGTGCTCGCGCTGGGTGCGGCCTCGCTGCGCCGCTGGCCGGCCTTTGCCGCCGAACTCGCCACCGCTGGTGCCGACCCTGGGTTATGCACCCGAGGCACCCTCGTGGTTGCGCTGGACCCCGGCGACCGCGCCGAACTGGACCGGATCGCCGAACAGTTGTCCCGGGTGGGACGGCAAGTCGAGGTGCTGTCCGGCCGGGAGGTGCGCCGTGTCGAGCCGTCGCTGGGCCCGCGGGTGTGCCGGGCGCTGTCGATTCCGGGCGACCTGTCAGTGGACAACCGGGCGTTGCTCAACGCCCTGCTGCTGGCGTGCCGCAGCGCCGGCGTGCGGTTTCGTGGTCAGCGCTGCGCGGAGCTGCCACCGGCCGATGTGGTGGTGCTGGCCGCCGGTGCGCACAGCGCCGCACTGCATCCGGCGCTAGCTCACACGATCCGCCCGGTAAAGGGCGAGATCCTGCGGCTGGTGTCCCGTCCGGGCACGTTGCCGCCGCCGTCGCGGACCGTCCGTGCGATCGTCGGTGGCCGGCACAGCTACCTCGTGCCGCGCGATGGTGGGCGGCTGGTTCTGGGAGCCACCCAACGCGAGGTCGGTTTCGACACCGATGTCTCCGCTGGTGCGGTGCGTGAGCTGCTCACCGACGCCGAGCTGGTACTGCCCGCGATCGCGGAATACGCGCTGGAGGAGGCTTCGGCGGGGCTGCGCCCGGGCAGCCCGGACAACCTGCCGGTGATTGGGGAGCTGGAGCCCGGTGTGCTCGCTGCGACTGGTCATCACCGCCACGGGATCCTGCTGGCACCGCTGACCGCCGACGCAGTGCTCGCGCTCCTGCAGGGTGAGCTCGTGCCAAAGGAAGTCAGGCCGGCTGCACCGGCCCGACTTGCCTGTGGACAACCCGTGAGTGGCGATACGAGCCATGGCTCGTAT
>JALZHU010000062.1 GCA_030860695.1 Actinomycetota bacterium | reverse complement strand
AGCCCCGATATGTCTCCATGTCGGGGAGGGCTGAGGCACTGGGGTGCGACATGCCGGGCTAGGGAGTGATCTCGCAGAGAACGGTGCCTTGGGTGACCGACATCCCGGTCTGAGCCTTGAGGGTGGTGACGGTGCCTGCTTTGTGGGCGATGACGGGATTTTCCATCTTCATCGCCTCGAGCACCACGATGAGATCACCGGCGTCGACAGAGTCTCCGTCAGACACCAGGACTTTGACCACGGTGCCCTGCATAGGGGCGACGACCGCGTCGCCCGAGACCGCGGCCGCCCGGCCGCCGCCGCGTTTGCGGGGCTTGGCCCTGCCGGTGCCGGCCCCGTGTAGGGCCAGATCGCCCGGTAGCGAGACCTCCAGCCGCCGCCCGCCGACTTCTACGACCACGGTGTGCCGCTGGGCTGAAGGCGGCATTTCTTCTCTCGCTTCGTAGGGCCGGAGCTGGGCGGAGAACTCAGTCTCAATCCACCGGGTGTGCACGGTGAAGTCTTCGCTGGCGGTTGCGGCGAAGGCCGGGTCGTCCACGACTGCCCGGTGAAACGGCAAGACAGTGGGCAGGCCCTCAACCGTGAACTCGGCCAGCGCCCGCCGGGATCGCGCCAGCGCCTGCTGCCGATCCGCGCCGACGACGATGAGCTTGGCCAGCATCGAGTCGAATTGACCGCCAATCACGCTACCGGTGCGCACTCCGGCGTCCAGCCGTACTCCCGGTCCCGACGGCGGATCGAACACCGTGACCGCACCGGGCACGGGCAGGAAGTTGCGAGCCGGGTCCTCAGCGTTGATCCGGAATTCGATCGCGTGGCCGCGCGGCGGTGGGTCGGAGGTGATGGTCAGCTTCTCGCCGGCCGCGATCCGGAACTGCTCGCGCACCAGGTCGAGCCCGGTGGTCTCCTCCGACACAGTGTGCTCCACCTGCAGCCGGGTGTTCACCTCGAGGAAGGAGATCGTGCCGTCAGGGCCCACCAGGAACTCGACGGTGCCCGCACCGGTGTAACCCGCCTCGGCGCACATCGCCCGGGCCGCGTCGTGAATGGTGCGCCGCTGCTCGTCGGACAAAAACGGGGCTGGGGCCTCTTCCACCAGCTTCTGATGCCGGCGCTGCAAAGTGCAGTCCCGAGTGCCGACCACGACGATGGTGCCATGCTGATCGGCCAGCACCTGCGCCTCGACGTGCCGCGGCTTGTCCAGGTAGCGCTCCACAAAGCACTCGCCGCGCCCGAAGGCCAACACGGCCTCGCGGACCGCGGAGTCGAACAGCTCGGGGATCTCCTTGATGGTGCGGGCGACCTTCAGACCGCGCCCACCACCGCCGAAGGCAGCCTTGATGACCACCGGCAGGCCGTGCTCGGTAGCGAAGGCCACCACCTCATCCGCCCCGGATACGGGGTCCCTGGTACCCGGCACCAACGGCGCTCCCACCTTGCTGGCCAGTTGCCGGGCGGTGACCTTGTCTCCCAGGTCACGGATCACCTGCGGGTTGGGGCCGATCCAGGTCAGCCCGGCGTCGATCACCGCCTGGGCGAATCCGGAGTTTTCGGCGAGGAACCCGTAGCCGGGGTGCACTGAGTCCACCCCTGCGCGAGCCGCGACGTCGAGCAACTTGGCCTGGTCGAGGTAGCTGTCCGAGGGTGTGGTGCCGCCCAACGCGAACGCCTCGTCGGCCAAGGTGACGAACGGAGCGTTGCGATCGTCATCGGCATAGACGGCGACACTGGCCAGCCCGGCATCCCGGCAAGCCCGGATCACTCGGACAGCGATCTCCCCGCGGTTGGCGATGAGCACCTTGCGCAGGGCTCGCTGATCGGGCTGCGGCACCGGTCCCTCCCGGGCTGGGGTCATCCGCCGCAGTCTAGATCACCCTGCATCCCTTGCCCCGGACCACAGCGACGTCACCGGCACCCCGACTTCAGCGAGCAGGCGCCGGGTCAGCGGCAGGCTGATGCCGATCACACTGGAGGGGTCACCGTCGATCCCGTCGACGAACCAGCCACCCCGGCCGTCCAGGGTGAACCCGCCAGCCACCTGCAACGGTTCTCCGGTGCCGACGTAGGCCTCGATCTCCTCCGCCGACGGGGTGCTGAACCGGATGAGCGTGGTCCGCACACCGCTGGCGGTTGTGGTGCGGACGCCCTGATCGAGGCGTACTACGGCGTGCCCGGTGAGCAACTCGCCGGTGCCGCCGGCCATCGACTGCCAGCGCCGCAACGCGGCATCGGCGCAGCCGGGCTTGCCGACCAGTTCACCATCGATGTGCAGCATCGAATCGCACCCGACGATCACCACGTCGGGGTGCTCGGTGGCGATGTTCGCCGCGACCGCGTCGGCCTTCGCCGAAGCCAGCGCGGTGACCAGTTCCGCTGGCGTCGCGTCAGCCAGCGAGGCGGCTAGCGTGTCCTCGTCCACTCCGGACACCCGCACCACCGGATCGATCCCGGCGCCGCGGAGCACGGCGAGCCGGCCAGGGGATGCCGACGCGAGGACCAAACGCACGGCGACGCACTGTACGGACATCGGGGCGCCAGGTCTTGGGTGCTCTCAGTTTCCCGAACTGTAGGGTCGGTCAGGAACTCACGGAGCTACCGGACGCGCCGTAGTGTGGTAGGGCCGATCTGCGCCAGGCACCGGGACCGGGCTGCAGGGGAGTACGTAACCGGTGTGCCGGGTCGGCCCAGGCACAGTGCGCCGCCAGCGGCTGGGCAACAGCATTCGCCAGTGTGGCGACCACCGCAATCAGCGCGGCGAGTTCCTCGTCCGACGGCTCGCCTCGCACGATCCGCAGCATGTGTCCCCCGGTGCTTCTGGATAGGTCGTGGCGTCCTTCATTATTCATTGCGCAGCTTGCTCGTCAGGGTCGCCCGGATGGAACCGTACAACGTAAGCCACGTCCGAGCGTTGCGCCCGATACCGTCTGCGACGTGTTCGACGGTCCTGGCCCGACGCGGACCACCGCGGCGGTGGACAACAGCCGCCGCGACGATGAGACGGTCATCGCTCAGGACCAGGAGCGACCCGCTCGCCGGCTCACCGGCCCGGTCGCCGCCGGGGTCACCGCGGCCAGCGCGCTGGTTGCGGTGTTCGTGCTTTACCAGGTGTTTTGGCCGCTTGCCCAGGGCAACCAATTCTCGCTGATCCTGTTCCTGGCCTTAACACTGCCGTTGGTCTTCCTGTGCTACCGCGCTGGCCTGGGGTTCGGTCGGCTCAGCAGACGAGGGCTGCACGGCCGCGACAACCCCACCGTCGCGGACTATGTGCTCGCGGCGTTGGCCTTGGCGGTCTGCCTCTACCCGGTGTTCCCGGTGCCGCTCGGGGCCGGTGGTGGCGGCTTCGACGCGTTTCTCGACCGCCAGGGCATCCTGGCCACACCGGACGTGCTGGCCGGCGCGTTGTTGCTGGTGCTGGTGCTGGAGGCTTGCCGTCGGACGACCGGCTGGGTGCTGCCCGCCGTTTGCCTGCTGTTTCTGGCCTACTCCTACTACGGTGGCCTGTTGCCGCAGAGGTGGTCGATCGCGCACCAGGGCTTGAACTTTGACGAGATCGTCAACGCGCTGTACAACGACGCGTCCGGCTTCTATGGCGTGCCGCTGGATGTGGCGGCGAGTTACATCGTGCTATTCGCGATCTACGCCGCATTGCTGGATCTCTCCGGTGCGGGCCGGTTCTTCATCGACTTGTCGCTGGCGGCGTTCGGTCGCTCCCGCGCCGCGCCGGGCCGGACCGTCGCACTATCCGGGTTTTTGCTCGGCACGGTGTCCGGCTCGGGCACAGCGACCACGGTCAGCCTCGGTTCGGTGACCTGGCCGATCCTGCGCCGCGCGGGCTACCCGGCCGAGCATGCAGGCGGGATGCTGGCCGCGGCGGGAATCGGCGCGATCCTGTCTCCCCCCACGCTCGGCGCCGCAGCATTCATCATCGCCGAGTACCTGCAGGTGTCCTACCTTCAGGTCCTGCTGTGGGCGATTATCCCCACGCTGCTGTACTACCTGGGCATCCTGCTCGCCGTCGAAATAGACGCCCGGCGCCTGGGAACCACGGCGGTGGACGTGGCGGCCGGGTCGCCCTGGCGGCTGCTCGGTCGCTTCGGCTACCACTTCATCTCGCTAGGCGTGATCGTGATGTTCCTCGCGCTGGGCATCCCGCCATTCACCGCCGTTGTCTACGCCTGCGGAGTGCAGGTAGTGCTGTCTTTCCTGGACCGACGCAACGCGCTCACCCCGCGCCGGCTCTACGCCGCGCTGGGCACCGGCGTGCGCAGCGTGCTGCCGGTGGTCGCGGTGTGCGCGGCGGCCGGGATCATCACCTCGACCATCGCCAAGACCGGCCTCGGGCTGCAGCTCTCCTCGATCCTGGTCGGCACCGCCCGCGCTATCACCAACCATCCCACCGGCACGCTGATCGCCACGGTGGTGCTCGCCGCGGTGGCCGTCGCCTTGCTGGGGCTGGCCGTTCCGGTGACCGCGTCATTCATCATCGCCTGGGTGATCATTGGTCCGGCACTGATAAACCTGGGAGTAGCCCCACCCGAAGCGGCGATGTTTCTCTTTTACTTCGCCGTGCTCTCCGAGGTCACCCCGCCTACCGCGCTGGCCGCCGTCGCAGCGTCAGCGATCACGGGCGGTCGGGTCATGGCGACCATGGGACAGGCGGCCAAGTACGCCCTGCCCGCATTCTTGGTTCCATTTGCGTTCGTGCTCACCAGCAACGGTGCCGCGCTGCTGACAATCGGCTCACCATGGACCGTCCTCTGGACAGCCACCACGTCGGCACTGGCGGTGGCCGCACTAGCCGTGGCCACCGGCGGCTGGCTGATCCGCCGGGTAGGCCGGGTGGAGCGTGCCCTGTGCCTGCTGGCTGCGCTGTTGCTGCTCTACTTGGAGCCGGCCGCGATCGCCGTCGGTGCTGGGCTGCTAGCCGCTGCCGTCGTGATCCACCTGTTCACCAGCCGAGCACCTGTCACAATCGGGGAGAACTGATGGCCATTATGCGACCTCGCCTGGGACGATCAATCCGTGCGCTGGTTGCCGTGGTGGCGGTGACCAGTCTGCTGGCCTGCGGTGGCCGCCAACAGACCGCTTCGCCCGATCAAGGCGCCGGCGCTACTGGCTGCGAGATCACCGCCGAGCACCGGATCGGCATCGCCACCGGGAACACCGGCGGCGTCTATTACGTGCTTGGCGGTGGCTTCGCTGAGGCGGTGAGCGCTGCCACTGGCGGCAAGCTCAAGGCCACCGCCGCCGAGACGGGAGCCTCGATACAGAACATCCAGCAGCTCGTCGCGGGCAATTATCAGGTGGCGTTCTCGCTGGCCGATACCGCTGCCGATGCGGTCAACGGAACTGGCTTCTTCGCCGGCACGCCGCAGCCGATCAACGCGCTGGCCCGGCTCTACCCCAACTTCAACCAGGTCGTGGTCCGCGCCGACGTCGGCATCACCACCCTGGCCGATCTGCGCGGCAAGCGGGTATCGACCGGATCACCAAAGTCCGGCACCGAAGTGATCGCCAATCGGATGCTGCAAGCCGCCGGGTTGAATCCGGAGACGGATCTGGCTGCCCAGCGACTCGACATCGGCGCCAGCGTGGACGGGATGAAGGACGGCACGATCGACGCGATGTTCTTCTCCGGTGGGCTGCCGACTCCCAACATCACCGATCTGTTCACCAGTCTCGGTGACAAGGTACGGCTGCTGAACACCTCTGCTGTACTGGGCGCATTGCGGGAAATCAACCCCGTTTACGACATCGCCACAATCCCCGCCTCGACTTATCCGGGCGCGGCCGACACTCCGACCATCGTGGTGCCGAATCTGCTCATCGTGCCGGAGAACCTGAATGCAGCCACCGCATGCGTGCTGACCAAGACTCTCTTCGAGCGCAAGGCCGACCTCGTCGCGATCAACCCGGCCGCCAAGGACATCACCCTGCAGCAGGCCCGCGACACCGACCCAGTTCCCCTGCATCCCGGTGCCAAGCAGGCACTGGACACCCTCGGCGCGCCCTAACATTCCGCTATCCCAGCTCGATGCCGTCCCAGCGCAGGCAGCGCCAGCCGTCCCCGCGGTCATCGCGCCGCCTCCGCGGGAACAAGTACGTCGGCGGTCACGCGCTTCGCCCGGCGCGCACCGCGGTGAGCCACTCCCGGGCGGCGGTGAATCCGGCCGGGTCTGGACCAGGTCGGGGCGCACCGGTTCGGGGGTAAGAACCGAGGAAGCGCACCCAGGTGCACCGCCGATGCAGCTCGGCCAGCGCGTCACCGACCGCGTCCTCGGCCACGTGGCCCTCGCAATCCAGGAAGAACTGGTACTCCCCCAGCTTGGCCTTCATCGGCCGGGACTCGATCCGGGTGAGGTTGATTCCGCGCAGGGCGAATTGGGCGAGTACCTCCAGCAACGCGCCAGGTCGATCGACGGCCATCGCAACCAGCGAGGTGCGGTCTGTGCCGGTGGGTGGGGGCAACGTCCCGGGTCGGCGCAACAGCAGGAAGCGGGTCTTTGCATCGTCCTTGTCATGTACTCCACTGGCCAGCTCAGCCAGCGGGTAGTGCTGCAGCGCGGCCGGGGCGCACACCGCTGCGTCGGCCTGGCCGTCGAGTACCGCGATAGCCGCCGCCGACGTGGAGGCGGTCAGTACCGTCGTCGCGTCCGGCAGGTGCGTGCCGAGCCAACTGCGAACCTGGGCAGCGGCGTGCGGGAAGGTCGCCACGGTACGCACCTCAGCCACGCCGGTACCCGGGCGGACCAGCACGCTGAACCGGATCGGTAGCACGGTCTCGGCCACCGCCAGCACCGGCTCACCCTCGACCATCGCATCGAGGGTGGCCGGCACCGAGCCCTCCACAGAGCTCTCCACCGGCACGCACGCCGCGTCCACCTGGCGGGCTCGCAGCGCGGCGATCGACGCGTGCACCGACATCGCGGAACGCAACTCGTCGCCGGGAGCGAGCACGCGAGCTGCTTGCTCGGCGAAGGTTCCCTCGGGTCCGAGGTAAGCGGTGGTCATAGCGGGAGCCTACGAGGTACCCGGGGGCGGACTCACCGTTCATCCGGAGCGGAAACGCCAAGGAGAGCCTTACGCCCGGGACGCCCGACGATGCTCCGGGTTCGGAAGCAGACCTAGCCGGATCAGATCGGCCACCGGATCGGTGAGCGATACCGACCCGTAGCAGGCGAACACCTCGCGAACAATTCGCGAGGTGTTCTCGGACAGCGCGCCAGCCTCAGCGGCTAATGCTGCCGCGTCGGTGGACCGCAGTGCCTCGTGCGCGGTGGCACCGGATACCGCATGAGCGGTGCCGACGAGCATGTTGAGTAGCCCGTGGTGGGTCAGTCCGGTTCTCTTGTCGTGATGGCGGACCGCGTGGTGCAACCCTGCGGTCGCCTTGAACGGCTGACCGGTGCCGGTCGCGATGGCCAGGAAATCGGCCACTTCATCGACGCTGGGGAACGACTCCGCGGACTTGCCGCCGCACCGCAGTTTGGGCCAGCAGCCGGCCTCGGCCACCCGCCGCACGCCCGCTAACCACTCCGGCCGGCCGCGGCGTGGCTCGACCACCCGGACCACGTCGTCCGGCACGAATTCGGTGAGCTGCACCAGCCAAGTGGAGTCCACATCGGATGGTGCTGGCACCTCGATCATCCGCAAATCCACGAGCTTTGCGTTGTCTAGCGCAGTGGAGATGGCTTTAGGCAAGCCGCCCAGTCCGGTGTCGGCAACCAGAGACAAAGCCACCGGCTGCGTGGGACGAGCCTTGCGTAGCGCGCTGACCAGTGCGCTGAGCCGGGAGGTCGGGCAGAGCAGGAAACCGATCACTCCGGAGTACGGCGCGCAGCGCGCAGCGAGATGCGTCTGGACGGCGTCGACGACGCTCGCCTCGGATGGCGGGAACAATGCCGCGTCATCGACCAGCCGTGCAAGCAACGGCGGGATGCCTGGCGGACCGGGGGGATGCAGATTCAGCACCGTCGACACCCGAGGCACCTTAGCTCGGGTCTGCCAGGCGCCAGTCAGGGCTCACCTGGATTAGTAACCGCGCCGTGTGGCTCACCGTCCGCGCACCTCGCGGGTGACGCTGCGCTCAGCCAAGAAAGACATCAGCGGGATCGTGCCAGCCAGCGCCACCAGCACCATCCGCCTAAGCCGCCACCGCACCGATGTACCCAACATCACCGTGGTGACGAGATAAGCCATGTAGAGAAATCCGTGTACCGGCCCGCTCCAGGCCAACCGCCTGTCTCCAAAGCCGTAGTGCAGCACCACGGACGCCGTCAGCACGAGAAGCATCACACCGGTGGCATAAGCCGCAATCCGGTACCCGACCAGCCAAGTCGCGACCCGGTTGCTGCTACCGCCGGTCCTGCTCGGCGAGCCGGGCGAGGTAGGCGTTGTACGCGGCGAGCTCATCGTCGGGATCGTCCTCCCGGATCGGTGGATGGGCAGGGCGTTGAGCAGCTGGTGAGGGTAGGTTCGGGGTGGGGTCGCTTAAAGCCCTCTCGGGCTCTGGGCAGACCGTCTCGGAGCGGTGCTGCTCCAGCCACAAGAACCGGGCCCAAGCCGCGGCCAGCACGATCGTGAACAACGGCCACTGCAATGCGTAGCCAAGGTTTTGCCAATCGCCCGTGGATGATTGCGCCCGGTCCCACTGCCAGCTCCCCAGCCAGCAGAACACCGCACAACACATCGCGACCAGCACGTGCCCGAACCACCACCGCCGGGACAACGCGAATCGCCACACGCGGCCACGATACGCGGGGCCGGGTACGCCGAGCACCCTCCAGGCTTCGGGATTGGAGAGTTGTTCACGTAGGGGCGCCAGGGGCCGTGGGGCGCCGGATAGCGTCGGGGGGTGAGCGCGCGGACCGGAAGGCTGGGGGAATGGCTTGCCCCGTCGCGGCCGGACCAGCCCGCGGTGGTCACCGATCCCAGGCAACGCCGGGCGTTGGTCGTCGAGATCGTCCTGATATTGGCAGTGACGCTGGGACTGTCTGGGCTGCGCAGCCTGCTAGCGCTGCTGGACGCGCTGCTCACCCCGGGTTCGCTGGCCGATCAGTCGGTGGCGATCAACGCGCCGGTCCGTGAGGTCGAGCTGCTGGACCTTGCCTACCAGCTCACCGGGGTGATCCAGCTGCTGGCTTGGGGCGGTCTGGGTGGCTACCTCCTGTGGCGCAGCGGAATCCCGCTGCGCAGTCTCGGTCTAGACCGCCGGTCACCCGGTCGGGACGCAGGGCTGGGCATCGCGCTCGCTGTGGTGATCGGCGGGCCGGGGTTGAGCTTGTACTTTTTGACCCGCGCTGCTGGCCTGAACCTCACCGTGCTGCCCTCCGCGCTGGCCGACACCTGGTGGCGCATCCCGGTGCTACTCGCCTTCGCGGTGGCCAACGCACTGGCCGAGGAACTGCTGGTGGTGGGGTATTTGATCACCCGGTTGCGCCAGCTCGGATCGGGAGAGGGCAGTGCCGTGCTGGCCAGCGCGGCATTGCGTGGCAGCTATCACCTCTACCAAGGATTTGGCGGCTTCGTGGGGAATCTGGTGATGGGACTCGTCTTCGGCCGGGTCTGGCAGCGAACTCACCGCCTGTGGGCCCTGATCACCGCCCACGCCCTGATCGACGTGGTCGCCTTCGTCGGTTACGCCCTCCTCCACAACCAACTCGACTGGCTCCCGTAGCGCCGCCCGCATTCAGCGGAAGTGGTGGTGAGGAAAGGGTCAGCGCAGGGTGATCTGACGACCGCGGAGCCCACGTAGGGCGCGGCGTTCCGGGTCGGTGAGCGGGAGGGTGTCCAAGGAATTGAGCGCTAGGGCCAACCGTTGCGCGAAGGTCTCCGCAGGGGCCACCCACTCCCGGGCGTGCCGCTCGCGATCGAGATCCCAGACCGGCACCAGCACCCCGTGGGCACGAAACGAGCCGGCGAACCGGGAGCCGTCGCCGAGGTCTAGCTCGTGCCTGGCGGCCAGCCGGGCCAGCGCGCTGAGCAGCTGCTCCTCCGGTTCCGGGCGTACCCACCGAAGGTGCGCCTTATCGCCAGCATCGACCCAGTAGGCGGACTCGACCCCCGGCCCGGTCACCGCCTCGGTCGGCATGATCGCGGCATTAGCCCGCTGTAACGAGGCCGCCACCTCCCCGGATGGGGTTTCACCAGGGATCCACCAGGCGAAGTCGGGGTGCATGGTGACGTCGAGCGATGTGTCAGGGTTGAGCAGTTCTTGTAGCCGGATCTGCTCACCCTCGGCCGCGGTGCTCACCGCTGGCAGCACCGAGCCGGGCTCCGCGGCCAGCGCCCAACTCACCGCCCGGCCAAGGTCCCGGGACAAGTCGCCGGAGCGGGCTAACGCCTGCAATCCCACCAGCGCCGCACCGTCGGATCGCACGAGCGCGGCGGCCGCCGTTGGCAGCAGGGTGGCCAGCGTGACGTCTCGCCCTGCTGGCTGCGCCAGTGGTAGTGGCGCGGTTGCCGAGGGCACAAACTCTCGCAGCGCGACGAGCTGGCATTCCGCGGCGAGCCCCGCAAAGGGCCGGCTGACGATGACGTCCTGGGCGCCGCCCGGGTCGCCGTGACAGGCCTTATACCGCTTACCCGAGCCGCACGGGCAGGCCTGGCGGGGGTTGGTCTGGCCATCGGTGGACCGGTGGGCCTTCGTCGCGATGCGCTTGGACACCCATGCACGCTATCGCCCCGCCTCCTGGCGCAGCAGTTGCCGGGTCGGGGCCGGGCGGCCGACGAAACACGTGCTCAGCCACTCGGCGGGGAACCGCCTGGAACGCGGACCACGACCATTCGCCGGGCGCCGGTCAGCTTTACCGGGCTGAGCAACCGAGTTAGCCGCCGCACCACCATGATCGTGGCGATCGCGACCGCCCCAGCCACCAGGTCAGTAGCTACGTGCAGCAGCACTCCATCGGCGCGGGCCTGGGTCCCATCGCGCAGGTTCCACAGGATGGCGGTGCCAGTCAGCACCAGCCCGGTCACCCAGATTACCCACCATCCGATGACCAGCCGGGAAGGCCGCGGCCGGCGGCTGGGGTCCTGGCCCAGCGCCGCATGCTCCAGCTCGGCGAGTACCGCACCCGGCACCACCAGGTTTACCCCCGGCATCAGGACCCCTGCAATCAGCTGCCAGGCCGGCCGAGCCGGCGTGATCGCAGCGGCCCGGGCTGCGGCTGCGTTGGCGTGCACCAGCCATCCCAGCGTGACCGCACCGGCAAGGACCGAAGAGAGCAGCGACACCACCCCACCGGTGACCACCAGCGCGTCGCTGGCGTGGAGCGGACCGGCGGGCACCGCGTCGGTGCGGCTGTCCAACAACAGCTCGTAACGCCACGCCTCGGCGCCTGCGGTAGCCAGTACCAGCATGGCGGTCAACCCGAGTAGCGGGACCGCCACCGCGGCTAGTGCGCGCATCTGCTCATCCGCCGGGGTGGCCACCGGTACTGGCCATCGCCGGCCCCACTGCGGGAGAAGGCCCCGCTGTGAAAAACTCAACTGCGGGAAACCCCATCGTGGCGGAATGTGGTACGACGGTGGACCGGTGTAGCCCGGGTGGTCGGATGTCTGCTGGGTGGGCATTGGCTGGGCGGACATGCGGACCTACAGCACCCGGGGTACCGCGTTCGACTCGGCCACCATAGGGCGGCCAGCAGCAGCCCAGGCGCGCATCCCGCCGTCAACGTTCACCGCATCCCAACCCGCCTGCGTGAGATAGGCGGTGACCCGTGCCGACCGCGTTCCGGAGCGGCACACCACGTGCACCGGGCGATCGGGCAACGTGGTAGCGAGCTCGTCGAGCCGCTGCGGCACCTGCCCCATCGGGACGTGGACAGCCGTCGGCGCATGTCCTGCGGTCCACTCGTCGTTTTCGCGAACGTCCAGCAGCACAGCGCTGTCGGGTACGTCGGCCACGGGGACGGCCGGGACCGGGGAAGTCATGAAGCGAATGGTGCCATAGAAATCGAGAATCAGCCGGTAGTACCTGGGCCGGTCCCGGTAGTACCGGTGGCCATCGTGCCGAGCGGTCGCTGGGGCTGCAACGGGCTCGCCTGCGCCGGGGCCAGGGACCGCTCAGCACCGGCCCCGGTCAGCGCGCGTACCTCCATCTCCGCGTACTTCGCCTCGTCGGCCTTGTCACCCTTGCTGAGCACCGTGGCGAGATAACCAAGCACAAACGCCAGCGGCACCGACACCAGCGCCGGGTTTTTCAGCGGGAAGATCGCGAAATCCAGACCGGGGAACATCGACGTCGGGGTGCCCGATACCGCCGGCGAAAAGATGATCAGCACCACGCAGCTGAGCAGACCGCCGTACATGCTCCACAGCACGCCGCTGGTGTTGAATCGCTTCCAGAACAGCGAATAGAGGATGGTCGGCAGGTTCGCGGAGGCAGCCACCGCGAAGGCCAGCGCCACCAGGAAGGCGATGTTCTGACCGAGCGCGGCGATGCCACCAAGAACCGCCAGTGCGCCGAT
This sequence comes from Actinomycetota bacterium, assembly GCA_030860695.1. GTDB lineage: Bacteria > Actinomycetota > Actinomycetes > Mycobacteriales > Pseudonocardiaceae. The sequence goes on along the minus strand of JALZHU010000062.1, from coordinate 10,078 downwards.
GACGCAAGCGGTGATGCGGGCGACCCGCACCTCACTGTCCGGCTCCAAGGCGCCACGCTTGATCACGTTGGCGTACACGTCGTGCGCGAAAGACGCCGACGCAGTGATCGTCAACCCGGCCACCACGGCGAGGATGGTGGCGAAGGCTACCGCCGCGATGAAGCCGAGCAGCACCTCACCGCCCAGCTGGTAGGCCAGCAGCGGCGCCGCTGAGTTCTCCTGACCGGGCATGCTGGCGATCCGCTGCGGACCGCCCTCCACCAGCGCCGCGGCGGCGTAGCCGATCACCAGCGAGAACAGGTAAAAGATGCCGATGAGCCAGATTGCCCACACCACCGTGCGACGGGCCTCCTTGGCTGAGGGCACGGTGTAAAAGCGCATCAGGATGTGTGGCAGTCCGGCGGTACCCAGCACCAGCGCGAGTCCCAGCGAGACAAAGTCGATCTTCGTGGTAGTGGTCGCGCCCCATTGCAGACCCGGTTCCAGCAGAGCCTGCCCGTGCGGCGACTTCGCCGCCGCCTCGCCCAGCAGGGCGGACAGGTTGAGTCCGAAGGAGCCCAGCGACCAGGCAGTCAACATGCCCGCGCCGATGATCAGCAGGGCAGCCTTGATGATCTGCACCCAGGTAGTGCCGCGCATCCCACCGACCAGCACGTAGAAGATCATGAGTGCTCCGACGACCGCGACCACCAGCGCCTGGGCAGCCGTGCCCTGGACGTTGAGCAGCAGCGCGACCAGACCACCGGCGCCAGCCATCTGCGCAAGCAGGTAGAAGAACGACACCACCAGCGTCGACACTGCCGCGGCGGCCCGCACCGGCTGCCGGCGCATCCGGAAACTCAGCACATCACCCATGGTGAACTTGCCGGTGTTCCGCAACAGCTCGGCGACCAGGAGCAGGGCCATCAGCCAGGCGACCAGAAAGCCGATCGAGTAGAGGAAACCGTCATAGCCGTAGACCGCGATGGCCCCGGCGATGCCGAGAAACGACGCCGCGGACAGGTAGTCACCAGAAATCGCGACCCCGTTCTGCGGCCCGGTGAACGAGCGGCCCGCCGCGTAGTAGTCGGCAGCGGTCTTGGTACTGCGCGAAGCCCGGAACACGATCACCAGGGTGATGAGCACGAAAAAGGCAAAGATCCCGACGTTGAGCAGCGGGTCCCCAACGGTGGCCTGGGCTAACTTTCCGGTCACCCGGTTCCTCCTTCGACCTGCTCGCGGATCCGGCCGCCAATCGGGTCGAGGTTCTTATTCGCGTACCGAACGTAGGCCGTCGTGATGGCAAATGTGGAGACGAACTGGAGCAAGCCGAAGATCAACCCGATGTTGATGTTGCCAGCGACCTTGATGGCCATGAAGTGCGGGGCGAATGCGGCCACCAGGACATACGAGAAGTACCAGGCCAGGAAGAATGCGGCCATCGGGAAAACAAAGCCACGGAGCCGCTTGCGCAGCGTGACGAACTCGGGGCTGGTGTGAGCGGCGGCCCAGGGATCAACAGGTGGCGGGGTGCCGGCACCGCCGACGGGCTCGGTGGTGCTCATGCAACACCTCCAGGGCAGTGATGATCATGCTGATGCTTCGTGCGTCGCGAGGACGAGACACCATAGTCGCCGACGGTTCGCCAGCGTGTACAGCAGCGTTGCACCGTCCGGCCGTTTGGTGGTTACCGACGGTGCCGACCACCGCGCATCCGGGGCAGTACGGCCGCGGCCATCCCGACCCGGGCGCCAAACTGGCCCAGGTCCCCATCCTCGGACAATCCCAACCGGTCCGGTGCATGCAGGCGCAGCAGGATACGCGACACGTCGACCGGGACCCGATCTCTGGTCCGGCGGCTCACCACGACCATGGTCAGGAAGGCCAGCGGCACGGTGAACGCCGCGGGCTGCGCTAACACCGCCTGCCACCCCGGCGACAGCACGCCGGCTGCAGCAGGCAGCACTGCGACGAACGCCAGGCCACCGCCGACCAGGATGCCGGCCGCCGCACCAGCGTCGGTCAGCCCGCGCCACCAAATGCCCAGCACCAGCAGCGGGCAAAACGACGAGGCAGCCACTGCAAAGGCCAGCCCCACGCCTTGAGCCAGATCCAGCGACGACACTGCGAGCACGAAAGCCAACGGGACCGACCAGGCCGCCAAGGTGGCTGCCGGCAAGTCCCGGAGACGGCCGGGCAGCACGTCGGTGGACAGCACCCCGGCGACGCTCATCACCAACCCAGTGGCGGCGGACACGAAGGCGGCGAACGCCCCAGCCGCGATCAATCCGCCAAGCAAGAGCGCCGGCCAGCCGGTCAGCGCCGCGCCGGGCAACAGCAGCAGCGCTGCGTCAGTGTTTCCGTTGACCAGCAGATGCGGGACATAGAGCCTGGCGAGCCATCCGGAAGCCATCGGAAACAGGTAGAACACCCCAAGCAGCGCCAGCACCAGCAAGGTGGTGCGGCGCGCCGCCAGGCCGTCGGGATCGGTGTAGTAGCGACCCAGCACATGAGGCAGCCCCATGGTGCCCAGTAGGAGCGCCACGATGAGCGAGTACGTGGTCAGCAGTGAGTGCATGCCGTTACCCAGTGGACGTAGCCAGGTGTCGTTGTCCACCGCGGCGCCGCTGATCACCGGAACCCGGCTGCCTGCGTCGAAGTGCAGCGTGGTGCCCTTGGCGACGTGATGCTCACCAACTTCCCAGGGCACCGTCTCAATCACGGGCCGCCCATCCTGAATTCCGGCGACCTTGACCTGCATCGGCTCGGTAACCTGGAGCACGACATCGCGATCCAGACGAAGGTCAACGGCCTGCGTGAAAACCGGCGGTCCCGAGGCACCCAGCGAGTTCCGGAACCCCTGGTTTTCACCAGCGTTGTGGATCAGTAGCACGAAGACCGGTATGGCCAGCGCGGTCAGCTTGATCCAGTACTGGAAAGCCTGCACGATGGTGATCGAGCGCATCCACCCGGTGTAAACATTGAACGTCACGATCACCACGACCACGGCCGCGCCAACCCACTGCGGATAGTCTGAGACAGCGGCGACGGTGAGCCCGGCACCCTGCAGCTGCGGCACTAGGTAAAGCCAGCCGATGATGATGACAAAGGCAGTGCAGATCCGGCGCAGCTTTACCGAACCCAACCGTACTTCGGCGAAGTCGGGCAGCGTGTAGGCACCAGACCGGCGCAGCGGTGCGGCCACAAAGAGCAGCAGTGCGAGATACCCCGCGGTGAATCCAACCGGGTACCACAGCGCGTCCACGCCACCCTTGAGTACCAGCCCGGCGATACCGAGGAAGGACGCCGCGGACAGGTACGCTCCGGAGATCGCCGCGGCATTCCAGCGCGACCCGAGCGCTCGGGAGGCCACGAGGAAGTCCGAGGTCGAGCGGGTCCTGGCCCCATAAAGCCCAGTGAGCGTGGTCAATAGGGCAACCGCCACCATTGCACCGATGACGTAGAAGTCAGCCTGCTCGGGCACGCTAGTGCTCAGTTCTCGACCATTTCAGCGAAGTCTTGCTCGTTGCGGTCGGCACTTCGGTTGTAGGACCAAGCCACCGCGACGAAGAACGGGTAAACCGCGAGCCCGAGCAACAACCACGGCAGCCGCAGGCCCAGGACAGTGATCGTGCCCAGCGACGGGAACAGTAGGAACGCCAGTGGGATACCCACGAGCAACACTACGGTGATCAACATCAGCCGGATCGACAGGATCAGCTGTACCCGCACCAGCTGGCGGACCAGTACCTCGCCGACGCTGGTCTGATCCTCTAACTCGGCGAGTGTGCGTACCACGCGGCGGCTGCTGCGCCGCTTCGCGAGCACAATCCGTTCCCGCTTGCCAGGCTTGACACCGCCAGCAAGGGTGTCGACGGCGTTATCTCGCTGTGCCGCTTCTTTCAGGGCCGCTTGTTCCAGGGCAGCCCACGGGTCGCCATCCGGGCCAGCGGCCTCAGCGCTCATTGTGCGACGCTCATCGGGACGTCCAACCCTGCTTGGCCGCACGCACTAAGCGGTCCTTCAGTTCGCGGGTGTGCCTGCGGCTGACTGGTAACTCGGCGGCGTCATCTCCGCTACCCACCCGCACCACGTAACCCGACGACGACATGCGCAGCTCGGTTACTAGTGGCAGGGCGACCAGAAACGAACGGTGGATGCGCACGAACCCGGCGTCAGACCAGCGGTCCTCTAGCTGGGACAGCGGGATACGGACCAGGTGGCTGGTGCCCTCACCGGTGTGCAGCCGCGCGTAGTCCCCATGCGCCTCCACCCAACGCACCGACGAGCGCGGCACGAGCTTGGTGGTACCGGCAAGCTCGACCGGGATGACCTCGTCCTCGCCGCTTTGCTCCTGTCCCGGGGTGGCCGGATCGCGCCGGGAGGCCACAATCCGCCGCATTGTGTTGGCCAGCCGCTCCTGGCTCACCGGCTTCATCAGATAATCGGCCGCGCCAATGTCAAAAGCCTCAAGCGCCTTGTCCTCGTAGGCAGTGACGAACACGACCGCCGGCGGGTTGGGGATCGCGGCTAGCACTCGGGCCAGCTCCAGGCCGTCCAGCCCGGGCATCCGGATGTCCAGGAACACGACATCAACGCGGGGGTGCGGCATGCCGTTGGTGGACCGTTTCTCGGACCGCAACACCGCCAACGCCTCGGTGGCATGCATGGCCTGAAGCACAGTGCCGATCCGCGGCTCGGCCTTGAGCACTTCGACTAGAAGGGACAGCGGACCTGGCTCGTCATCCACGGCGAGCACGACAAGCCCGGGGTTGTCGTCGTTGCCGCTCATCAACCGCCTTTCCGCAGTCCTGTGCCCCGCAGAAGCCACACAGCACCAACCAATCCTGCACATGGCTGGTACCGCTGTCCACGGCCGGGTGGGTAAAGCCACCGTGTGTTCAGCTGCGTTCAGCCGTGTTCGCCGAATCTAAAGACCGAAGCGGGACCAAGCAGCGCGGTGCTCAAGCGCCTCAAGGACGGCTAGCGCGGATTCCGGGCCGCTGCGCCCGCTGATCGCTGCGGGGCTTAGCCCCAGACGAGCCAACAGCGGCCGGCGTCCCTCCACCGTGATGACCTCCGCTTCCGGGTAACGCTTGGCGATCTCTCCGCGCATCGTGCCCAGCCCGTCGACCAAGCCCAAGTCCAGAGCCCGGCGGCCGGTCCACACCTCACCGGTGAACAGGTCTTGCTGATCCGTAGCCAGCGAGCCGCTGCGACGTGAGCACACCCAGTCGCGGAACATACCGTGCAGTTCGGTCTGCATGTTGCGCAACCACACCACGTCGTCCTCCCGCTCCGGCAGGAAGGGGTCGAGCCGCGCTTTGTTGGCCCCTGCGGTGTATAGCCGCCGCTCGACCCCGAAGCGCTCCAGCAGACCGTGCAGCCCGAAGCCCTGCGTGACCACCCCAATGGAGCCGATCAGCGAGGTGGGGTGGGCGACGATCTCATCGGCGGCGCAGGCCAGCCAGTAACCACCGGATGCGGCGACGTCCTCGCAGAACGCCAGCACCGGCACACCCTTGCGGTCCGCAAGACCGCGAATCCGCTCGGCCACCAGCGCCGATTGGGTGGCCGAGCCACCCGGTGAGTTGATCAACAGCGCCACCGCCCGCAGCCGGTCGTAACCGAAGGCGCGGGTCAGCGCAGAGTCCATGGTGGCTAGGTTGATCACTCCGCGGCCCAGCGGCGACGGCGTCGGGGTGATCACACCGTGTAGTTTCACCGCGGCCACTACCGGGCCGCGCTCCCGCTGGGTGCGGGGCAACGGCAACCGCGAGGTCAATTCCTTGACATCCATCCGGCTAGCCTACGTAGGGCTCATGGGGGACGGGCGCTGCTATGCGCTTACCGGCGGTTGCGAACGCGACGGGCTTGGCGTCGGTGGAGCAACAGCACGCACCCCACGGCTGAACTTGGGCACCCGCATGCTCACCTTGGTGCCCGCCCCCGGTGCGGTCTCGACCATCAGCCCGCACTCGTCACCGAAGGCCGCGCGCAGCCGGTCGTGCACGTTGCCCAGCCCGACATGCGCACCAGTGACGTGTGAGTCCGTCATCTCCTCCCTGAGCCGGTCTGGATCCATCCCGATGCCGTCGTCCTCCACGCTGATCACGCAATCGGAACCGGCGTCCTCGGCGACGACCGACACAGTGCCACCGCCGGGCTTGCCCGCCAGTCCGTGCCGCACAGCGTTCTCCACCAGCGGCTGCAACGCCAGGAATGGCAGCACGACGGGAAGCACTTCCGGTGCGATTTGCAGCTTGACCTGCAATCGATCCTGGTACCGGGCTTTCTCCAGGATTAGGTAGCGGTCGATGTTGTTGAGCTCCTCGGCGAGGGTGGTGAACTCCCCGGCGGCCCGGAATGAGTACCGGGTGAACTCAGCGAACTCCATGAGCAGCTCGCGAGCCTCCTCCGGATCAGTCTTGATGCTCGAGGAGATCGTGGTGAGCGCGTTGTAGATGAAGTGCGGGGAAATCTGCGAGCGCAGCGCCCGCACCTCGGCATGGGCCAGCCGGGATCGCGACTCATCAAGCTCGGCGAGCTCAAGCTGGCTAGAGACGTACCGGGCGACCTCGGCGGTGGCCCGCATCACCCCGGCCGCAGCGGCAAGCTGGCTGACCACACCGAAGGTCCCGACGACGCCGCCGTCCACCTCAAGCGGGGAGACGATCACCGCGCGAATCGGGCAGTCGCCGCGCCCGCAGTCCATCTCCCGCTGGTTGCGGACCTGCTGGCGGCCGGTGCTCAGTACCTCAAGGGCAGCCTCAGCGACCCATTCGGCGTGATGTTGAGCCTCGCCATCCCAGGCCAGCATCACGCTTTCATCGTTGGTCAGCGCAACGGCTTTGCAGTTCAGCAACGATCGCAGATGCGGCGCCGCGGCGGTGGCCGAGACGGCCGACAGCCCATCCCGCAGTGGTGGCGACGCCTGCGCCATGGTGTGCAGCGCGTTGTAGGTAGCGCGGTCGGCATCGGTGCCGAATTCCCGCCAGGTGCGCATCCAATACGTCAACCCGCCCGCGAGCGCCGCGGCGAGGATCACGGCAAGAACCGCCGCCAGCGCAGCGTTACTGAGCAGGTTCACGGATCCATAGTCGCGGTCCCGACACGAGGTGACAACAGTGAGTCGCCGCAAGCACCGTTGCGGTGCGAGTGGGTGGAGTGGATGTGCGGTGCGGTCGGCGATCCCGCTGCGAACGGTCGTCCCGACTAAGGTCAAGCGGCAGGGCAACAGCCTGATCAGCCGGAGGTTGTTTGCGACCGGCGGCCTATTTGACCACTTCAGCGGGATCACAATGCGCGGGAGAAAATTCCCGGACACACCGTTAGACCTCCTCCGACGATCGGCGTCACTCTCGTGTATGGACAACGCCGACGCCTCAAGACCCGCGGGCCTTGTCTGATATCGGAGGACTGCGCATGACTGTCGATCATCGCATCGAGCCCCATCCAGAGGCCTGCGGGCAGCGGTTTCCAGAAAGCCTGCATATCTGTACTTATGATCTGCGCGGGACTGTATTGCGCACTGGGACACCCAAGCTCTGTCGCCAAACGGGTTTGGTCACTCATACCCATCAGCTGCTGGCCGGATTGGCTCGCGCCTATCCGAATTTGCGCTGGCGGTCACCCATACCGGCGCTCAGGACAACGCTGGCGAGCTCGTGCGGACTCCTGAGGGGCAAACCTTCGGCGAGTGAGGACCCCGCACCTGCTCACGCAGAACATCAACCCACTGGTGAGCGTCCTGAAAGCCGAGGAGTTCGGGCTTCTGGGCTTGGCGCGCATGGTGTTTTTGCTCGATGAGCTCACCGATGCTGAATTAGCCGCCTGTTATGGGCAGGCGCACGTGGCGGTCCATCCGTCGCGTCGGCCTGAGCCGTTCGGGTACGCCAACATCGAGGCGATGCTGGCCGGCGTGCCCGTGATCACTACGGCCCACGGGACACCGTTGGAATACCTCACACATGGACTGTCCGGGCTGCTCATTCCACCGGGTGACCCACCCATTCTGGCCACCGCGATCGACACACTGCTCTCCGATCAGGATCTGCACACACGCCTGGCGGTCGCCGGACGCGCCAGCGCGGAACGGTTTGGACTCGACGCGATGATCCGCGGCTACCAGGCCGCGATCAGCGCCCATCGCACGGTCCCGGGCCGATCATGAGCACACCGCCGAGGAGCCGGGCCTTGAGGATCGGGCAGGGTGTGCACTCGGAGGTGTTCCACCGGCCTGGCAGCCGGTACGTGGTGCAGGTTTTCAAGCCGGAGTGCCCTGAACTCACCGTGGGCAAGTTGCAACGCGAGTACGCCTACCTGCGCGCGGTCTACGCCGCCATGCCGAGGCTGATCCCGCGCCTCATCACGCTCCGACCTGGTGCGTCGTTGCAGGAATCCCTGCTGTTCAAGGACTACATCCCGCACCGGCCCGAGCTGGCGCTGCACCGGATCGACTCCGGGCAGCTCCGGCCAAGCACACTTGATCAGATCAGGCAGTTCCTTCACATCACCGCGGACTCCTGGCCAACACCAGCTCGCACCCCGATATCGGCGGCCAAGCGTCGATGCTGCCCGACATCATCGATCCGGACTGGGCGAATCTGGTTATCGATTCCCGCACCAGGGACCTAACCCTGATCGACACCAACCGGCTGATCAGCACGCACAAGCTGGCCCAGCTATCCGCCACTGGGCAATCCTTGGACGTCAAACGTCGACGGATCCATGCGTTGCTGTTGCGGCGCCTGATGTATCTGGACTCCAAGTATCTCGACAAGCCATAAGCGGCGCTGATGCGCGATCCGGTCTACACGCGGTATCTCGAGCCGGCCGGGTTTAAAGAGTTGTTCACCGCCAGCGCTGCTGCTGGCGAGCACATTCGATGACCCGACCGACTACAGGCGGCAGGCTTCCAGCGGGGTCACCAGAATCGCTCGCGCTCCGACGGCCCACAGCCGGTCCATCACAGCCTGAGCTTGGGCCCGCGGCACCATCGCCCGTACCGCGACCCAGCCGTCCTCATCCAGCGGGGCGATCGTGGGGGCCTCCATGCCCGGTGTGATCTGCCGGGCCGCCGGCAGCACCGAGGTGGGGCAGTTGTAGTCCATCATCACGTACTGCCGGGCGATCAGCACTCCCCGCAGCCGCTGGATCAGGACTTCGACGGCGTGCTCGCTGGCCGGCGCCAGAGTGCGCCGCGCACCGCGCACCAGTACCGCCTCCGAGCGCATGATCGGTTCACCGATGGTGTGCAAGCCCGCCGCTTGCAGCGAGGCGCCCGTCTCCACCACATCGGCGATAGCGTCAGCCAATCCGAGCTCGACCGCGGTCTCCACCGCACCGTCGAGCTCCACGAGTTCGACATGGATGCCCGCCTGTGCCGCGGCTTGCCTCACCAGCACAGGAAACGAGGTGGCCACGCGCTTGCCATCCAGATCAGCGATCGAGGCCGCCACTCCGTGCGGCGCCGCGAAGCAGAACTTCGACACACCAAAATCGAGCCGCAACAACTCGGTGGTCGCCTCCGTATTGCCCGCCGCCGCCAGCAGGTCCTGGCCGGTGATGCCCACCTCCAGCACGCCTGTCCCGACGGTGTGCGCGATATCGGTGGGCCGTAGGAAAACAAATTGCACATCATTGACCGCGTCAGTGGCGAACAAAGCCTTGTGGTCGCGGTGCACGCCGTATCCGGCCGCACTCAACAGTTGCGTGTCGGGACCGTTCAACGATCCCTTATTCGGCACCGCGACCCGTAGCATGAATGATCCTCCGATGTATTATGAATTGACGTTTCGCCCGGTCGTGCACGGGCAGGTCGACAATGGTCTGTACCTCGTCACGCCACACCGTAGGACGCCAAGCAGGCGCGGCCGAAGCATGGCTGGGCAGTCCGGCAGCAGCTCATTCCTGACTATTCGCGCAGCTCAAGACGGGTGTGTTAGGCGGGGAAAAACTCCCGCCCAGCGGCTAACGGGGCTGCGCCCCAGCCCGCCGAGACGTGTGGTGGGGCTCCGGTCGGAGCGGTGCGGTGACACGCTGTGCCCCGGTATGAACCGCCCGTTGGCGGTGGGTGGCCTTGCGGCCTGTGTCCGAC
>JALZHU010000317.1 GCA_030860695.1 Actinomycetota bacterium | reverse complement strand
GCCAGCGTTCCCTTCGGAAACGCTGCCCGGGCCACCGCTGCGGTCTGCTCGGGAACCTCCGGCCACGGACGCGGCTGGACCGACATCAAGACGTCCTTTCCGCGACCGGAGACGACAAACGGCCGCAAGCGGCATCTTCTACCCAGCAAAGATCAACACTCACGAACGTGATCAGCGCGTCGCAGAATTAAGCAACAGAGTCATCGAAGCTAACAAAACGCCGATGTGAGCCAGCGCACGATAGCCAAAGTGCGATGACCTCACCGGAGCCCGCAGCGGTCAGGGCGGTAGGAGCGCGAAGCCCTCTTTCGCGGCGGCTGTACGGAGTGTGCCGCCGAAAACGCCACTGTGCGGCAGTCTGGTATGGCTTCTGCGGTGGCCTTCGCACTAGCCAGCTGGACCGCGTCATAAGCGCGCAGACCGTGCACCCCAACGAGCCGGGCGGCGGTTTCCAGAATTGCGGCGGTTGTGGCCACCACGCTGAAGCGTGGCTGCTCCACGGTAGACCCGTGGTAATCGGCCTCGAATGCGGCGACGAGCACCGCGGCGTCTGCCGGGTCCAGTTCGCCAATCCGGTGCTTGCGCCAGATCGCTGCGGGTACTTCTACTCTCGCCAACGCCGACACGATGAGACTGCCCTGCCCTCGGACCAGATGGTGGTCCTGCTCGTCGGCATAGAGCTTTACCACGGCAGAGGAATCAGCGAAGGCGATCACTCGCGGCCGTCGCGGACCAGCTCCGCGAGCGGATGACCCTGGCCAGCTCGACGCTGGGCGCGGGCAAGATCGTCTCCGGCCGGTCTGGCTGGGGCGGGCCAACTGGTGCAAGCAAGCCCGCAGCGGCCAGCCGCTCACGGACACGGAGCGACTCATCGTCGGTCAGTTCCGGATCGGTGGCAGCATCGAGCACCCGCGTGACGAACTCGTTAATGCTGCTGCCCCGCTGGTTGGCAGCACGACGCACCCGGGCGACAAGTTCGTCCGGAGCCCGCCAGGTCACCTGCGCCATGCCTGCATGCTAGTAGGCGTGACACCACCGCGCCGTCTCTTGGCTGTACCCGTTAACGTGAACCCATGATCGATGGGGCGTACCGCTGCGTGGCTCATGTCGCAGTGGCCCTGTTTCGGGCGCTGGACCTGCGAATTGACATCGTCGGTCGGGAGCACATCCCGGCTACGGGTGGTGGTGTGGTGGTGATAAATCACACCGGATTTCTGGACTTCGCACTCGCCGCGCTCCCGTTCTGGCGTGAACAGGGACGCCTGGTGCGCTTCATGGCCAAACAGGAAGTGTTCACGAATCGAGTGATGGGACCATTGATGCGCGCCATGCACCATATACCGGTTGACCGCGCGGCGGGGGCGGGTGCCTTCCGCCTCGCGGTCGAGGCACTGCGGGCGGGTGAGCTGGTGGGGATATTTCCTGAAGCAACGATTAGCCGCAGCTTCTGCCTGAAGGAATTCAAATCCGGCGCTACCCGGATGGCTCGCTTGGCTAATGTCCCGTTGATCCCCGTCACGCTGTGGGGCAGCCAGCGGGTATGGACCAAGGACCGCAAACCCACTATACGCGCCGCGCGGCATGTCCCGATCAGCATCACTATCGGCGCGCCATTGGCGCCCGGGCGCGGCCCAGCGGCCGATACCGCGCTGGTCGACGTCATGAACGGGTTGCTCGACGCGACCCGTGCACGTTACCCGGAGGCGCCCGGCAACGACCCGTGGTGGGTGCCGGCGCACCTCGGGGGCACTGCTCCCACACCAGAACGGGCCGCCGAGTTGGACGCCCAAGAGCAGCTGGAGCGCGCCCAGCGCCGCGACGCCCGAAGATGACTGCTGCGCCGGGATGACCGCCGGTTACAGCTGCGCAGCGGCCCGAGCTTGGGCTTGCGCGCGGCGCTCCTCGAAGCGGCTGGCCTGCCCGTCAAGCTGGGTGAGAAAGGCGGCCAGTTCAGCACGGGCCTTCTCGCCCTCTGCGTCGAGGCCGGCCAGGTCGAACACCCCCCAATGGCGTAGCAGCGGCAAGATCACCTCGTCGTGATGGATACGCAGGTCGTAGATGCCGGCTTTGGCGATTTGCGCAGCCTTGCGGGCGAAGCCGGGGATGACGATACCCGGCATGGTGAAGCCGACGACCTCGTCGGTGATCGCGCGCAGGGTGGGACCGGGGGAGATGTCGAGGGCAGCCTTGACGAGGTTGCGATAGAAGACCATGTGGAGGTTCTCGTCGGTGGCGACTCGGGTGAGGAGCCGTTCGGCGATGGGATCTCCGGCGTGGCGACCGGTGTTGCGGTGGGAGATTCGGGTGGCGAGTTCTTGAAAAGAGACGTAGGCCAGGATGCGCAACAGCGGCGCCTCTTGGGTGTCATAGCCGGTTTGCATGACCTGCATCCGGGCCCGCTCCAGCTCGTCCGGGTCGACCCCGCGGGTCACCAGGAGGTAGTCGCGGATGCAGTACGCGTGCCGACCCTCTTCGGCGGTCCAGCGGTGTACCCAGGTACCCCAAGCGCCATCGCGTCCGAACGTGCGTCCGATCTCCCGGTGATAGCTAGGCAGATTGTCCTCGGTGAGGAGGTTGACCTCCAGCGCGGTTCGGGCGATCGGCGACAGGCGCGACTGCTCGGGATCCCAGGGCTGACCGCCGAGGTCGGCGTAGTCGCGGCCGAGACTCCACGGGACGTACTCGTGTGGCATCCAGTCCTTGGCAGCGGTCAGGTGCCGGTCGAGATTCTCGGTGACCACCGGCTCAAGGTCGTGCAGCAGCCGGGCGGTGTCCGAGATCGTCGTCATGGCGGTCCTTAGCTGGTGATCGAGACAGGTCTACCTACGCCACCGTAGCGTTCGCAACGCTCTAGCCGGATCCGCTTCACCTGCCCCGGCATGTCATCAGACCCTACGGCCCGCCGATCAAGACAGAGACAGAGCATGGTAGGGGTGCCGCCCTCGTTGGTACCCGGGTGATCGGGCACCCTGGACGGCGTGCCGCGCCAGGATTCACCCGAGTCGCTGATGGCGCTGCTCGGCGGCCGTAGGGGAGCACTGGACGCCACCGCGCCTGCCGTCGCCTTCGTCGTGGTCTGGCTGGTTTCGGATCATTCGCTGGGCTGGGGCGCGGGTGCCGCCCTGATTACCGGGACCGCAGTTGCCGCGCTGCGCTGGTGCCGCGGTGACCCTCCGCTGGCCGCCTTACTGGGCCTGCTGGGCGTCTCGGTGGCGGTGCTGATTGCGCTGTACACCGGCCGCGCTGCTGACTTCTTTCTCGCCCAGTTGCTGTCCAATGTCGCCAGCGCAGTCGTATGGGCGGCCAGCGTGCTGGTCCGCTGGCCGCTGCTCGGGGTGATCGTGGGCGGGGTTCTGGGCCAGCGCACCTCCTGGCGTCACGATCCCGCCCTGCTCCGGGCGTACTCCTTGGCTTCCTGGGTGTGGGTGGGGCAGTACCTGATCCGGATCGCGGTGTTCACCCCCCTCTGGGCGGCAGGCGCTGTGGTGGCCCTTGGTGTCGCCAGAGTGGCGCTGAGCTGGCCGCTGGTCGCGGCCTGTGTCGCGGTGAGCGGTGCGGTACTGGTCCGGGCGCTGCCTGCCAATCACCCCGGATTGCGCTCGGTGCGCCGATCCTGACCGGTTGCCGTCGCCTGTGGCGCCGTCGTCCGCGTCTCTAGCTCAAGTCCGGCGATGCCACACATCGCGTTGACGCCAACTCACCAACCCATTGACCTGGCCACGCTGACGACAACGGCACCGACACCGCGCCGGTATCAGCCACTACCGCCGCCAGGAAGTACTATTCACATGATCACTATCTACGGCTGGAGTACTAGGCCAGTACTTGGCGGCCCTTCGGGAAGCGACCGGTCTTTACCAGGTGGATATTGCACGGGCCGTGCCTTGTCATCGCACGACCGTGACCCACGCTGAAGCAGGCTCACAGCTCCCAGCCAGTGACTTCTGGGAAATAGCAGATCGACTCGTCGGCGCCAACGGTGCGCTGATCGCCCGCTACGACGAGTTGATCCACGCCAAAGCCGCTCACCTTGCCGAACAACAAGCTCAGCGGCGGGCACGAGCCCACGCCACTGCCCAACAGCTCACAGCAGCTGCTCCGTTAAGACTCAAACAGCGTGTCGTTGACGATTCTGCTGATGGATTGCCCGCAGTGCCGATGGGTGACTGGAACGTGGTTTCCGACCCGCCCAGTATAGTTACCATACGCGCAATGTCAGAATTATTCCAGATCATTGATCGCAAGCTTGGTGGCGGCCTGCTTTACCGCTCGGTGACAAGGTATATTAAGTTAGAGATTGTCCCCAGTTTAGTTGATCCACCCCGTGACTGTTCAAGTAGTGAGCTATTCTCTGCGGCAGCCTCGTTCACTGAGGCCGCTGGATGGATGGCTCATGATGGCGGAAGTGACGACAAGTCGCAGAGACACTTCAATCAGGCTTATCACTTGGCTGTTGCAGCCGAAAATCCGGTGTTGTCCGCCAATGTGTGCGCATCGTTGTCGCATCTCGCGCTCCAGCGTGGCTTGGCAGAAGACGCCGCGCGGATCTCCGCGGCCGGTCTGGCCCGGGCCACTCATGGTGAACGTACCGAGCAGCTAATGGCCAGACTTTACGCGATGGGCGCGCGTGCTGCCGCGATGCAGGGTCGAGTAAAAGAGTGTCATTTAGCTTTAGACGCCGCCCGAGACGCCTTACGTAATTGCAAAAGTTCAACACGCGCAGAGTGGATTGCAGGATTTGACGAGGCGTCACTTGCCGGCGAGTCTGCCCTTTGTTTTTATTCGCTTGGAGCACTCGTTGAAGCGGAGAACCAGGCAAGGAAGGTGATTGAGCTTCGCTGTAGTGATGACCGTGTGCGAAGTCGTACGTTTGGGCAACTGGCGCTTGCGAACGTACTTCTCAAAGCCGGAGCTGTTGACGAGGCAGCAAGGATAGGTTCAGAAGTTTGCCTTGTAGCCAGATCGCTCAGCTCTGCCCGCGTTCGTTCGGGGCTTTCACGACCTGGTAAGTCGCTTGGCGTGAGCCGAGCAGTTCCAGACGTTGCGCTCTTTCTGGATCATCTGACACAGCTAACTGAGAAAGCGATAGCGGTCTCGCACGACCAAACTAGGTGGCCACTGTGAAGAAGGATGATAGAGACCCCCGGTTCTCGTGACTAGCGGAAGGCAACGCCAAGCAAGCTCGAAAGCGAGTCGCAGCGAAGGTGGTTATACGAGATCAAGCTGGCCGCATCCTTCTTGTCAATCCAACCTACAAGGAATACTGGGATCTGCCGGGCGGAATGGTCGAGGCGAACGAGCCCCCGCGTGTGGCTGCAGAACGAGAAATTGTCGAAGAACTCGGTTTTTTGGTGAAGATCGATCAGTTGCTCGGGATCGATTGGGTTGGGCCGCATGGGCCGTGGGATGACCAGCTAGTCTTCACATTTGACGGTGGCGTCCTTGCGGCTGCCGCCGTCAAAGAGTTGAGAATCACTGACAGCGAGATATCGGAATTTGATTTTTTCTTGGCGTTCGACGCTTCTCGGTTGCTACACGGCGGTTTCAATCGGTCATGGCGACACAATGCTTCTCGATAAGCTCTCCGAAGACCTCGACCGGTTTTCTCCAGTTGAGCGTCTTGCGTGGTCTGCCATTCAGCTCGGCCGCTACTTTATCAAGTTCGTCCTGGGTGTGCAAGGACAGGTCGGTGCCTT
>JALZHU010000316.1 GCA_030860695.1 Actinomycetota bacterium | reverse complement strand
TTCGCCATCGTCCAGCCCTACCTCAGCACAGCCACCAAATGGGGACTCGACACCCTCAACGTCCTCACCCAGCTGTTCACTGGCCAGCCCTGGCTACCACCAGCCCCCGAACCCTGCTGAATAGCTATCCGCCAGCGTCCAACCTTTTGCGTTCCAGGGCCGCTAACAGTCCCGCAGATACGAAGCCACCCGACGCCGCGGCTCGACGCGCCCGAAACGGCCCACGACCAGACCGACCAGAGCATCCAACTCAGCCACCCACCCAGCAAGATCAACCAAACGGTGATCAGCATCACCTGAGCGGGCCTCAGCCTCTCACGACACGCCGCAAGTGCCGTCGCAGTAGCAGTAGTAATGCTGACGAGCGCACCGCGGTAGCGTCAATCGCCGTTAGATCGATATTCACGCTCGTCTTGCACAGTTCCCTGCGCCCGTCGGCCGCCGCGGGTTCCGGATGGGTCGAGAGGCCGTCCCGGCCCACGCGAACCTACTCAGGGCCGCCTCCTCAGCCAGACGGAATGGAGTGTCGTGTGGCAGGTTCGGTCCGCTCTCGGTCGCTCGACCGCACGTCTCAGCGCGCTGCTGGCAATGCCGGCCAGAACGCGACGACCCTCGACAAGCCAGACTCCAAGGCGGGTGTTCTTCAGGGCGTCAGGGCAGCTTGGCGGCGGCTGAACGTACCCCCAGAGCTCGCCGTCCTCACCTTTGTCGCCGCGGTGACCCGCCTGACGGCGATCAACCACCCGCGGGCGATCGTCTTCGACGAGGTGTACTTCCGGGATTATGCCCTGCGCTACCTCGACGGCTCGTATTACTTCGACCTCCACCCACCGCTCGGGAAGCTCCTGCTGGCCGGCTGGGCGAAGCTGTTGGGAGTCTCCGCCACGGCGCAGTCCACCGATCCCGCGGTGGCCGTGCGCCTGCTGCCGGCACTGGCCGGCACGGCGCTCGTGGCAGTGTTCTACCTGTTCCTGCGTGAGCTGACCGCCAGCCGGCGGGTGGCGACATTCGGAGCGGCGCTGCTGCTCCTCGACAACGCGATCCTCGTTGAGTCCCGGCTCATTCTAATCGACAGCATGCTCCTGCTGTTCGGCCTCGGTGCCCTCACCCTTTTCCTCGCGGCGCAGCGTCGCACCGGACGTGCGCGCTGGATCCTGCTGACCTTGAGTGCCGTCCTGGCCGGCATGGCCGTGAGCACCAAGTTGACCGGCCTGGCTGCACTTGGGGTAATCGGGCTTGTGTGGTTCGCCCGGACACTGCGGCATCGGGTCAGCTGGCGGCGGGCACTCCCGCAGGCGGCCATCCTGATCCTCGTCCCCGTCGTGGTTTACGTCAGCGTCTTCGCCGTCCACTTCCGGCTGCTGCCCCACAGCGGCCCCGGCGACGCGTTCATGTCGCAGCAGTTCCAGTCGACGCTGGTGGGGAACCCCCACTACGACCCCGCGGCGCGCATGTCCTTCACTGACAAGTTCGTCGAACTCAACAAGGCGATCCGCAGCTACGAACTATCGCTGGACAACAGCAAGCACCCGTACAGCTCCAGCTGGCTAAGCTGGCCGGTGCTGCAGCGGCCCATCTACTACTGGACCGACGCAAAGCAGACCGGCGGGAAGCAAGAGCACATCTACCTTCAGGGCAACCCGGTCATCTGGTGGGGCCTGCTAGCGGGCGTGTTCGCGGTTGCCGTGGGCTGGATGCGCCGCCCCAAGCTCTTTGAACGGCATCGCGGCACAATGGCGCTGCTCGGCGTCGCGTGGACAGCCAACTTCCTGCCCTTTGCCGCAATCAAACGGCCGATGTTCCTTTATCACTATTTCTTTTCGTTCATGTTCTGCATCGCTGCGGTCAGCATCGGGCTGGGACTGCTGGCCGGCTGGATGACACATGGCGAGAAGGTGTGGCGGTTCCCGTCTCGGCGTTCGGCGGTCCTCTACTGGGGCATCCTCGTGGTGGCGCTGATGGGCTTCCTCTTTTTCGCCCCGATCTCATACGGGGTCCCGCTCAGCGATGACGGGCTGTCCGACCGCATCTGGCTGAATTCATGGCGCTGATTCTCCTGGTCTCCGCCCTTTTGCTCGGTGCTGCCATCGTCTGGTGGCTCCGACTGCCGCTGTACCCCTTCGAAGCTACGGCGCTCGCCGTTGTGATTGGCCTCTTCGGCTGGACCTGGTTGGCCTTTCTCGCTGCACTGGTGCTGCCGTACAAGCTCGCCGTCCCGCTCACCGTCGGCGTCAGCACTCTCGCTAGCGCCGCGTTGTGGTACCCGCACCGGCGCACCGGACCTGAATGGCGCCCGCTTGAGGGTGGACGGTCCGGTTGGATTTTGTGGGGCGTCGCCAGCCTGGTTACCACGGCGCTGCTAGGCCGACTGTTCTGGACGCACAGCCTCGTGCAGGACCAGACGGGGGTGTACTCCGCCGGATCGACTTGGGCCGACTTCGGGCTTCATGCGGCCATCATCAGCCATCTTGCGGTGTTCGACCGGATGCCGCTGGATCTGCCGGTGGCAAGCGGGGCGAATATGACGTATCCGTTCCTCGTCGACTTCCTCTCGGCCCTCTACCTCCGCGGCGGCTGGAGCCTGCACCTCAGTCTCTTCTTGCCCGGTGTCCTGCTGGCGCTGGCGTTCTGCCAGCTCCTGCTGTCCTTCAGCCTGCGACTGTTCGGTCACCTCGGTGCCGCCGTCGCCGGCCTTGGGTTGGTCTTGTTGACCGGTTCGGCCGCCGGGCTGTCGCTCGCCTACGCCGACTGGCGGGACAGCGGCCGAAGCCTGGCGAACTTCCTCTTCGACCTTCCCCGGGACTACACCGTGCTGAGCAAGGAGAACGGCAACGTCACCAACCTCGTGGCGCATGCCTTGCTTCCGCAGCGCTCGATCCTTTTCGGTCTCGGCGTCGGGCTCACCGTGCTGATCCTGCTACAGGCTGCCCGGCAGGTCGGCAATCGGCGGTACCTGCCCGTCGGCGGCGCGCTGATCGGTCTGCTGCCGATGGCCCACCCGCACACGTTTATCATGTGCGGGTTCGTGCTGGGCGCCCTCGCCGTGGAAGCCGCCCTGCGTCTCCGCCGGTTGCCGTGGGGCCATCTGGCTGCGGCCGGGCTCGCCCTTGTTCTGGCCGCGCCGCAGCTGGTGTGGCAACAGCAGGCCAACGGTGGCGGCACCGGAGGACGATTCCGGCTCGGGTGGATGCAGCGCGAGGGCGAGTCGATCTGGGCCTTCTGGTGGACCAATTTCGGCCTGATGGGCATCTTCTTCGTTGCCCTGCCGTTCCTGCTGCTGCGACGGGGTTGGCGCCATTACCTGGTGTGGTACCTGCCGTGCTTGGCGATCCTCGCCGTCACTCAGGTGTATGCGTTCCAGCCGTTCGAGTACGACAATCTCAAGCTGATCTATTACGGCTATCTCATGGCCGGCCTGTTTGCCGCCTTCCTCGCCGTTCAGGCGTACCGGGTGAGCCGCTGGAGCCTCGCGCTGCTGGTGCCGGTCGGGCTTGCCGTTGCGATCCCGGGTCTGCTCTCACTCACCCATGAGTTCCAACTGCGCTACCAGTTCGCCAGTAACTCCGACGTGGCGCTCGCCGGCTGGGTCCGCGCCAACACCGCCCCGGATGCCGTGTTCATCGGCACTGACCGGCCCAACCAGCCGGTCGCGACACTGGCCGGGCGGTCGATCGTCATGGGCTATCGGGGCTGGCTGTTCAACTTCAACCTGCCGTACGCGCAGCGAGAGACCGCGGTGAGCGCGGCGCTCCAAGGACGCACCGACGACCCAATCGTACGTAGGTTCGCTCCCGACTATCTCCTCGTCGGCGCGAACGGGGACAAGTCTTGGACGCTCGACCGGAGCTCGCTCGCGCGCCTGCCGGTCGCTTACCAGAATGCAGAATGGACAGTTTACCAGCTGACAGATGCGCGAAATCATCGGGTTCACCTTTGGAGGTCTGGGGGGACAGCGTCTCCGCCATAAATCGGTGTGAGGAAGACGTTATGGCCGTAGCTTGATTCCATATGATTCAGGCGGAAGAACAGCTTACTCAAGAAGTACGTGAGGCCGGAGCTGGGTGAGTACCCGTTGCATCGTCTGACGACAGCTTGCCTGCGGGAGTGGCGGGCTACCTTGCTAGACGAGGGTGTCGCCCAGACGATCGTCGCCAAGTCATATCGGCTGCTGCGCGCAGTGCTGACGACAGCGGTCGAAGATGATCGACTCCTGGTCAGCAATCCCTGTCGCATTCGAGGAGCTGATCGGGAAACACCCGAGGAGCGACCGGTCCTTACCGTCGCCCAGGTTTTTGAGTTGGCCGACCGGATGCCTCGTCCACCGCTGCGTACCTTCATCCTCGTAGCCGCCATGTGTTCCCTGCGGTGGGGCGAGATCACCGGCCTGCGACGGCGTGATGTGGAGAAGGACGGTAGCCGCATTCACATCACGTCACAGTTGATCGAGTTGCCCGGTCAAGGCCTGATACGAGGAGCACCGAAGTCTCGCGCCGGTCGTCGGACGGTGACCGTTCCTCGTGTCCTGCAAGCCGACCTTGCCCGGCATCTGGCGGAGTACGTCGGTCCGAACCCGGACGACCTTGTGTTCACCATGCAGCGCGGCGGTCCAATGAGACGCGGTAATTTCAATCCAGCGACGAATTGGAAGAAGAACGTCACGGCGATTGGTGTTCCAAATCTGCACTTTCACAACTTGCGGCATACCGGAAATACCTTCGCCGCGGCGACAGGCAGCAGCCTGCGAGATCTCATGATCCGAACCAATGCTCCCGGAGGCGACTCATTGCCGCGCACCATGGACGAACTGGGGTAATGGAATGGAGCGGGTGACGGGAATCGAACCCGCGTCTAGAGCTTGGGAACCCTACAATGCGGCCCTGGTCCAGGCCTTGGCCTGCGGTCAGCCGTGGTCACGGGTGACCCCAGTTGACCGTTACTGACCCTGTCTTGTGGGGGCGATCCTGCGGCGCTGCGCCTCGCCCATCTTATGCAGAGCTCTCCACAACGTGCACCCGAGGCCACCGGCCCATACAGCTTGCTCTGATCGCGCAGGACCGCCAAATCCGACAGCACCCGCCCACCATCGGCGATCAACACCGCCGCATCCGCCAGCACCCGGCCCCGATTGCAGGGCTAGGTGTCGCGCCAGACTTGGGGGTCGATATGGACCTGTATCAGGACGCGTGGGGCATCACGGCGGAGCCACGAGCCGCTTGCTCGATGAACTTCGCCACCTCCTCGGGGCGTGACAGCATGGGGCAGTGGCCGGCCCGGATGGACATGATGTGGTCGGGTGGGGCAGCTCGGTTGGCCATCATCTTCTGCACAGTTGGTTCGAGCATTCTGTCGTCGCTAGCAATCTGGTACCACGTCGGGGACTGCCGCCACGCGGGGATCCCTTCGATCTGCGCAGTCGCGAAGGTGGCTGACGTGGGCGCGCTAGCCGGCGGCCAGTGCCCTGGCTTTTGTTGGCTCGACATCCTGGCAGGCGAAGTGAGGGACCTGGTCACGCTGGATGATAACGAACGGGGGATTCTCATCGGGGTCCACGGGCACGACGTACTGCGCCCAGGGAGCAGGGTCCCGGCAAAGTCCTCTCTTAGCTGGTGAGGAGTAGTTCTACGGGTCTGAGTGGGTCCCATGCGTGATGTCGTAGGGCATGGGCGATGTTGGTGGCGCCGGCCAGGCGGAGGAGGCTGAT
>JALZHU010000507.1 GCA_030860695.1 Actinomycetota bacterium | reverse complement strand
CGCCCGGTTCTACGCCTACCTGAACCGGCAGGTCGACAGCCAGATCCTGAAGCTGCTGAAGGCCCTGGACGCCAACGGCCTGACCGACGACACGCTGATCATCCGCACCAGTGACCACGGCGAGCTCGGCATGGCGCACGGCCGCATGCGCCAGAAGTTCTACAACGCCTACCGCGAGAGCCTCAACATCCCGCTGATCATCTCCAACCCACGTCTCTACCCGCAGCCCCAGTCCACCGACGCCTTCGCCGGCCTGATCGACCTGCTGCCGACGCTGGCGACGCTCACAGGTGTGCCCGAGCCGCAGCGGTACGGCTTCAGAGGCCACGACCTGACCCCGGTGCTGTCCGACCCGAAGGCCAGCGTGCAGGACGTCCTGCACTTCACCTACGAGGACGACGTCTTCCCGGTGGAGGGCGCGTCCTTCCTCCGCGCCATCGTCGAGGACGGCTGGAAGTACGCCGTCTACTACGACCCGTTCACCGGCGCGCCGCCCGAGTACGAGCTGTACGACCTGACCCACGATCCGCTCGAGATGACCAACCTGGCCCACGCGACCCACAGCACACCGGCCTCGGAGGCCGAGCGGGGCCGGCTGCACCAGCGCCTCTGGGATGTCATGTGCGCCTACGGCACCAGGCCGGACGAGATCCGCTGGCCCGAGGTCCACGACTACCAGCCCTCGACCCAGCTCGCCGCGGCGGATGAGGCGGACGAGGACGAAGTCGCGAGCGTGTGACGAAAGGGGGCAGGGATGGGACGGGCGCGCGCCCAGGCCGAGCGGTTGATCGCCGCGGCCCCGGCAGCGGTCTACGCGGTGCTGGCCGACTACACCACCCAGCACCCGCGGATCATGCCGGCCTCGCTCTTCTCCAAGCTCGAGGTGGAATCGGGCGGCGTCGGCGCCGGCACCGTCTTCCACATCACCCTGCGCATGCTGGGCCGCCGGCAGCGGCTGCACATGCGGGTCGGCGAGCCCGAGCCTGGCCATGTCCTGACCGAGACCAACCTCGACACCGGCGTCGTGACCGCGTTCAGCGTCGCCGCGCAGGACGGCGGGCGGCGCACGCTGGCGCGGATCTCCTCCGAGTGGGAGACGGCCGGCGGGCTCCGCGGGCTGGCCGACCGGCTGGTCACGCCGCTGCTGATGGGTCGCATCTTCGCCAAGCAGCTGCAGCAGCTGGACGAGTACGTGCGCTCTGCCGATGAACGGCTGCCGTCGGACCCAGGAGCGGGGGAGAGGTGAGCGATGAGTGCGACGATTCCCGAGGTTGCCGTGACGCTCCGCGTCAACGGCGTCGACCACCGGCTGCGCCTGGACCCGCGGGTCTCGTTGCTCGACGCGCTGCGCGACGCGGTGGGCTTGACGGGTACCAAGAAGGGCTGTGACCAGGGGGCGTGCGGCGCCTGCACCGTGCTGCTCGACGGCAAGCGGGTGGTGTCGTGCCTGACGCTGGCCGCCCAGTGCGACGGCCGCCAGGTGACCACGATCGAGGGGCTGTCGCAGGGCGGGGAGCTGCACCCGGTCCAGGAGGCGTTCATCCGCCACGACGCCTTCCAATGCGGTTACTGCACCGCCGGGCAGATCATGTCGGCGGTCTCGCTGCTGGCCGAGGGGCGGGCCGGCTCCGACGAGGAGATCCGCGAGTTCATGAGCGGCAACCTGTGCCGCTGTGGCGCCTACCCCAACATCGTCGCGGCGATCCGTGCGGTCGCGGAGGCGGGTGGTTCGCGGTGAGCGTGTTCGACTATGTCCGTGCCACCGATGTCGGTGAGGCGGTCGCGGCGGTGAGCGCCGACCCGGCCGCGTCCTACCTGGCCGGCGGCACCACCCAGCTCGACCTGATGCTGAAGGACGGCGTGGTCTGGGCCGATCGGCTGGTCGACATCACCCGCCTGCCGCTTGGTGGCGTCACCCGCGGCGACGGGGCGATCCGGGTCGGGGCGCTGACCACCATGGAGGAGCTGGCCGCCGATCCCACGGTCGTCGAGCGCCTGCCCCTGGTTCGTGAGGCCCTCCTGGCCGGCGCCTCGACCCAGCTGCGCAACATGGCCACCATCGGCGGGAACCTCCTGCAGCGGACCCGCTGCCGCTACTTTCGCGACCCCACGGTCGAGACCTGCAACA
>JALZHU010000061.1 GCA_030860695.1 Actinomycetota bacterium | reverse complement strand
GTGGACTGTGTGGCTGCGAGTTGCTTCCGGAGAGAAGAACCGGGGGCATAGACGACCCGGAACGACTTACCCGCATCCGGGGAGGGCGTTGCTGGTTCGTACACCACCTGGAAGACAGTTTTCTTGGACACGGCACAACTCCGTTCAAAGTTCGACTGGGAGTTGAGGCGGCGAGGGTCTCACGCTGTCCGGACCGCTCGGTCCGCCGTCGCCGCCTCTCCGCGCCATACACACGTGAGACATCGCTAATCGTAGCAGTGAGCCCCGAGGGGTTGCTACTCGTCGTCTTGTAGCCGGTCGTACAGAAACCGTGGGAACGCTGCGGGGATACCAGGCGACGCGGGTAGTCACAAGAGCGCACCCGGGTACCGCTGGCGTCGTTCACGCCGAAGGCGTAAGCATCGGGGGAGCTCACCCTCCTGCCGATATTTATGTGATCTGAGTCACATCGCCTGTGACGTAACGTTATCAGGGAGTAAGGAAGGCTAGCCTGTACGCCGGTCGCCTCAAAGCCGGAAAGACTAATTACACTTATGTCGTAACCCTGCTGCGGTCTGCTCAGCCATCACTCTCACTCTAAAGCGCCGCCGGTCGTCGCTCAAACCGGGCCGTAGACACGCCTAGGGGCAGCTGCTTCAGTGCGAAGATGACCACCGGGGAGGGTCCTGTTCCGTATGGCGAGCATCTTTTCTTGACAGTAGCCGAAGCACGATGGGCGGTTTTCTTTGACGCCAAAGGCGACCCCTGGCACTACGACCCAAGAGCAGAATGGGGCTTGGGTAACGAGCAGCACTATCGGCCCCAGTTCTCCCTCCCCCGCCTCAGCGCGTACCTCGAAGTGCAGCGCCCCGACGACCACCGGACCCGCCACGTCCTGCACCACTACGACCCGGAAATCGAGGAGCATCACGTTTACCTTGCAGTGGGGGATTTGCCCGACGAGCAACAGCTGGCAACCACTGGCTGGTGGGACTCCGAGCGCGACCAAGGCGTCATGATGCTGACTCCCAGCTTCGAGTGGGAGAAGTGGTTCCCGCCCGACCGCCCCCGTGTTCTTCAGGCTTTAGAGGCCGCTAAAACTAAGGAATTCGGGCCAGCGGTACCTTTAGAGCGTCAGCCCGAGGAAGAGGTTAGTGAAATACCCGAGAGGGAACGGGAGCAGCGGCCGGACTAGAAAATGCGCTCGGCCAAGTGCTCTGGGGTCATGTGAGTCCGTAACGTCTTCGCCACTGCTGCGGGGTCGCCGATGCGCACCGTCACGGTGCGTGGAAATGTCACCGGGGCCACTGATCAAGGTCACGATCGGGTAGCGCCCAGGTATGCGGGCCGGGACCGGCGGGTGGGTGGTCAATGACGTGGCCGGTCGCTGCGAGACGTTCAAGGCTTGCTTGAACGTCGAAGGGATCGGCTTGGACATTCCCGGAGATGGTCCCGACGGGTTGGGGTGTGCGGGTGAGGTGAGCCAGGACCCACCGGTCAAACTCAGCTCCGCTGCCGTCGCTCCACGCCACACCCCCTCTAAGAGGGGGTGGTGTGCGTGGACCGATAGGCGCGTGGACCCCGTGGACCGATCCGTGGACCGATTTATCAGCGGAAACGCCGCGATCGTGGACCGATTCGTGGATCGTGGACCGATTCGGCCCGGAGAGGGGTGCGTGGACCGATCCGTGGACCGATCCGGCGTCATCGGGCCGTGCTGCTGCGGCGTACTTCGCGCCGCTGCCTCCGCCTTTTCCTCTGCCGCTGGCACCGCCGCTCATCGCGTCGGTGAGCCGGATGGCCTGTCCGTCACGGACGAGCTTGTCCAACTTGCGGCGCGCCTTCTCCACCTGCGCATCGGTTGGGCTGTCCCCGTGGATGACGGTTGCGACCTCGCGGGCACTTTGAGGACCACTGAGCAGAATGGCGAGCACATCATCGGCGTGGAAGATGCTGGTGGTACCGGCCGTGTGATCGTGGACCAGTTTGAGGGGTCCGACTTCGTCCGCTGGTTGTTTGAGGTGGGCCATCTCCACTACGGGGTCACCTGCGTTCCCCCACAGCAACACCACAGAGCCGCAGCCTGCGGTGATCCAGGCCGATCCGTACACGTCGGCGAGAGAATTCGGTTTGCTGACTCCTCCGGCGCCACGTTTGGTTTGGTGATGGTAGGCGAGGACCTCGATGCCGTTGGCGACGCATAGTTGCATCCCCCGGTTCAGGCCCTGCCCGACCTCTTCGTCGGACAGCTTCACCGCGGCGTCTTTGAGACTGTCGATGATCACGGTGTCGGCTTTCGCGTGCTGGCACAGCTCGTACAGCAGCGTTGGGTGCCGAGCGAGGTCCACCGGTGGGGGTCCTGGCCACACGGTGAGCTGTTCGTCTAGCACCTCCCGGGGGGCTTTGCGCATCAGGCGTGCCAGCGCGCGGCGGATTTGAGCTGGCCGGTCCATGGCCAGATACAGCACCCGCTGGCCGGGTTTGACGGGGTAGCCGATCACCTTGTCCTGCAACCCCAGCCGAGCATGTACCAATTGCCCCCCAAGCGTGGTTTTACCCACTCCGGTTGGGCCGGTGATGATCAGCGGTTCGCCTTCCGCCCAGAGAACCGCGTCACCGTGACCCCACACGGCCGGTACGTGGTCCGGGGCGTCGTGAATGAACGCGCCGCCCGCAAGCATCCGAGACAGCCATTCCGCACTGGGCTCGTCTAACGATTCTGGTGGTTCTTCATAGTCTCGGCCGTAGGGGATCACGGGACCTCCTGCCACCACTCGTTGCTGCCGTGGTGGCAGGTCAGCGCGAAGGCCCGCTCACCCTCACCGCGCCGCAACGCCGCCCCGATCGCTTCCTTGCGGCGGCGCACCATTTCCCGCTGACGTTTCCACTCCTCGCTGATCGCGACTGCGGCGGCTTTGGTGCGGTCCGCGGTGGCCGGCAGGTCAGCAGGCACGTATTCCGCTCCCGCGACGGCGACGCTGGCTAGCTGCGCTGGTGCTGGCGCAGCCCACCACTCTGGGGAGCCAACGGTGAGGAACCCGGTGGTGCAGACCGCCCGCTCCAGTAAGCGCCGCACAGCATTACGGAGGTCGGCATCGCTAATCTCAGGATTCACGCTGACACCCTCCGGCTGTGTTTGCGGATGGCGATCCAGCGGTCCGCCTCGTCCGAGCGCCGCAGCTCGAAGAAACCCTCCATATCGGGTTCCTGCAACATGATCAAACGGGCGTAGTATGCCCCGAAGTCATTGTTCAGTTTGTATTCCTCAGAGCCGCGTGATTTCATTTCGAGGTTGGCTCGGACAGTTTCCATTAGCCCCTGGATGCTGCACGTTCGACCCGTTTGGCGGCGGTACTGGCGTCCTAGAGCCACGATCTCGACGTAGAAATGCGGATTTTCCTGGCGAAACTTCTCGAAACGCTCAGGGCGAGTCAACGCGTGATCGAACTTCAGTTCGAACTGGTCCCCACCGGGGTGGCGGCTAGTCTCGCGGCGCTTACGTCGTCTAGTCTCATTCAGGGTCATGCGGAGGTACAGCTCCCTTGATCAAGAAGGCCCGGGTGATTGGTGGTCGCTTCGGGCCTTCGTTTATGCGGACGTGCGGCGGCATTGAGTGGCCGCGTTCGACGGCCCGCCGTCGAGGTCAATGGTCGTATTTGCGGTTCGGCGCAGCGCGCGCCGCAGGATTTGTCGCTGAGTGAGCGACAGCGGCGGAGCAGCCTCCAATTGACGCGCGAGCCATCCGGCGCGTTCCGCGTCGCTCATCGCGGTCCCGCCGACGCGAGCGCATCAGCGACCGCACGGTATTGCTCCGCGCTCAAACGCTCGGCGTGATATTTGATGGTCGCGACGGCAGCTGCTAAAGAAGCACGGTGCGCTTGCTCGCTGCGCTGCTCTGGCGGCGTCTTCGCCCAGCGTGCGCGGGCTGCGGCGGCTGCGGTGTCCGTAGTGAAAGCACGACGGGGCATGGCTTTGTCTCACTCGTTCCGTCTTACCATGTTGGTCCCCGGTTCCCGCGCCACACACTATCGCAGGGCCGTGGTCAGCGCAAATCTGGAACGATTGTTGGGTGGTTCTCAACACCCGCAGAATTGTGTAACGTTAGCAATTAGGTTGACCCTGACCTACATATTCGGAAACCGCAGGTCAGCGCAGTTTAACAATGTTGTTGAACATTACGTGGCTAAAACACCGGCCTGTGGTTCACAGGCCCGTGGTGTCCGCTAATCGCGACGCCACACGATCTGGATCCGCTCCGGGTCGAACCGCTGCGTACCCCGCCCCGTAGGCAAGATCCGCACCAGCAGCAAAGTTCGGACGACCTCTCGACGCTGCGGCACGCTCAGCTGCTCCCACGTGGCAGCAGCGTCGGGGGCCTCCGCGAGGTCAACAACCACAGCGGGCAACCGACGTGGCCGCGCCCTGCGTTCTGCGTCCGCAATCTGAGGCAGCAACCGTTGCTCAACTCGGGCCAGCCCGGCAGGTGTGATCTCCCCGGCTGCAGCCTGGGTGTAGAAGCCGTCTAGGCGGGCCCGTAGCGCGCGGACGGTCTCCGCTGCCTGGTCAGTGTTCGTGTCCTCACCCGACCTGGGGAAGAGGGACCAGGCATCCGGCGTCGACAGCCGGGCCACCACCAGCTCGGACACCAGCTCGTCGAGGTCCCGCTGGGAGCGGACGACGCAGAACCGCTCGCTGCACGCATATGACGGCGTGTTCCGGTTTTTGACCCGGCGGCACGGAGCGCCACACACCGCGCACTCGCAGAGCCCGCTCAAGAGGTGTTTGACGGCGCCGTCCCTCCACGTTTTCCGCGCCGGGTTTGTCAGCTTCTCCACCAACTCGTGATGATCAGCCTCGGAAAGCAAACCAGGCCATGCTGCAGGCCCCACCACGGCCCCGTGCAAGGTCCGCAGCCCCGCGTAAGTCGGATTTGTCGCTAGCCGCTTGATTTGGGTGGGGTCCCACAGCAATCCAGGTGGAACGGGTCTACCGAGCCGTGCCAACTCGTCAGCACGAGGTGTGGGGATGCCGCGCTTATTCAAGTCTGCGGCCACCGAGTACAGAGCTTCCCCAGCCCGCAACCGGGCCGCGACTTCTCGAACCACCTCCGCTGTTGCCGGGTCGGGTTCCTGTCGCACCAGACGGCGGGTCTCGGGGTCGTACGTCCTGCGGTACCCAAAGGGGATCTTGCCGTGCGGCAGCCCGCTGGTGGCTGTTGCCCGGATAGTTCGTCGTATCCGCTTGCTCGTGACGGCAGACTCCCGCACCGCTAGAGCGGCTTGCAAGTCCATCATGAACCCGTCATCGGGGTCGGACGGGTCGTGCACCCTCCCCCCGGTGGCGATCTTCACGTTGCGTTCTATACAAGCGGCAAACAGCGCTGACCACACTGCTCGGTCGCGGGTCGCGCGGCTGATTTCCCACACGACCAGCAGGTCAACCTTGCCCGCTGTAATCATGTCCATGGTGGCTTGCCAACCGCGGTGCGTTTTGCCGTTGCCGTAGCGACTGGCGCTGACCCCGTCGTCCCGGTGTTCCGCGGTGATCGCCCAGCGTTCCCGTTCGGCCCATGCGCGGCACTCGGTGAGTTGTTCGTCTACCGAGCGGCCTTGGGAGCGGTCCTTGCTGACGCGGCCATAGAGCACTGCGCGGGCGGCTTCCATGGCAACACTCTACGGGGTACATTGTCTGGTACCAATGTGGCGATCGTATGTGGGGCTGTCCTTGGGCTGGCCCGGCTCGCCCGGATGGGACCACGGACCGCGGTGGTGCTGGCTGGGCTGTCCCTGGTCGGGTTCGTGGTGCTGTGCCGCCCTACGCCCAGCGTGCTGCGCGCGGCCGCGATGGGTGCCGTCACCCTGCTGGCCCTGGCGCTCGGTCGCCGCCGCTCGGCGGTGCCCGCGCTGTGCGCTGCGGTCCTTGTGCTGCTGCTGGTCGATCCGGCGCTCGGCGGTGAGCCAGGATTCACGCTGTCCGTGCTGGCCACTGGTGCGCTGGTGTTGCTCGCCCCGGGCTGGGCGCAGCGTTACGCCGCCACGGGGTGCCACCAGGGATCGCCGAGGCACTTGCGGTGCCCGCTGCGGCTCACGTGGTCACCGCGCCGGTGGTGGCGGGCATATCCGGCCAGGTGAGCCTGGTGGCAGTGCTGACCAACCTGCTGGCCACCCCGGCGGTGGCCCCAGCGACGGTGCTTGGTGTGCTCGCCGCGGTACTGGGGGCGTTGCACCCCGGCGCCGCCGTTGTCGTGGTACATCTGGCTGGACCGGCGGTCGGCTGGCTGGTGGGCGTCGGTCACCAGGGGGCCGCGGTTCCCGACGGGGTGGTGCAGTGGCGCGGAGGGGCCTTTGGCGCGCTCCTGCTGGCGTTGATCGTTGTGGCGGTGCTGCTCGCGCTGCGGGCGAACCGGCTACGGGTCCTCGCCGCGGCCGGGTTGGTCGGTGCCCTGCTTGTGCTCGTGCCAACGAGGTTCGTGTCGCCCGGCTGGCCAGCGGCCGGCTGGGCGATGGTGACCTGCGACGTTGGCCAGGGCGACGCTGTGGTGCTAGCTACTGCCGAGCCCGGCCGGGCGGTGCTCGTCGACACCGGACCCGACCCGGGACCAGTATCGGCCTGTCTTGACCGCCTCGGTGTCCGCCGGCTCGCCCTGATCGTGATCAGTCACCTGCACGCCGACCACGTCGGCGGGCTGGTCGGCGCGCTACGGGAGCGGGCTGTCAGTGCCGTCGCGCTCGGTCCGGGACGTAGCCCACCGTGGGCGTTCGCTCAGGTTCTCCGGGCTGCTGCAGCGGCTGGCGTGCCGGTGGTCGCGATAACCGCTGGCCAGCGGCTGTCCTGGCCCGGTCTGGCGCTCGACGTGTTAGCTCCGCTCCGGAACCCGCCGCAGGTCGAGGAACACCAGGCTGAGGTCGACGGCACCGAGGTGAACAACACGTCGGTCGTTCTCAGGGCGACTACTCCCGCCGGTCGGGTGCTGCTCACCGGAGACGTGGAGCTCGATGCTCAGGCGGATCTGCTGGCCACTAGGACAGATCTGCGGGCGGACGTGCTCAAGGTTCCACACCATGGCTCGCGCTATATCGCAGAGGAATTCCTCGCCGCCGTGCGGCCGCGAGTGGCGATCGTGAGTGTTGGAGCACACAACAGTTACGGTCATCCCAACCAGCAGGTGCTCGATGTGCTGACCGGGACCGGTTCCCGGGTGATGCGGACCGACCTGAACGGCGACGTCGCAGTGGTGGGTGGCCCCAAGCTCCAGGTGGTTGCTCGCGGAGCTGCGGTGCGATCTCCCTAAGCCCGGGTGTGTCGGCCGCGCACCTACCGGTGTTGCGCGGTCAGCGCGAAATCTCCTTCGCTACATGAAGAACACTGCTCAGCAGCCCATTGAACGCTCCGCCCTGTTGTGGATCAGCGGTCTGTGGGGCGGCTCCGCTGGATCCGGCGTTCCCAGTGCTTGCACCATCGACGCCGGGCCTCGGCGCCGTGGGCCTGGCGGTGGAGGTTCTGGAGCCGACCGACCCTGCTGAGGGGGCTGCGACGGAGGCCGCCGTAGTGGAGGCGCCTTGCCGCGGCCCCTCCTGCACCGGCGCCCGCCGCACTGGGAGATCCCCGAGGGACGAACTCCACTGTGGGGCCGCTCCTGGCGTCCACGGAATGGCCTGGCCTGGGGCTAAGGCCGAAGCTGCGGGACCCGTCGAAGGCATCTGTTCGGGTTCCGTGAGGGTCGGGCTGATCGGCTGCTCAGTGATCGATCCCGTCTTGCCCGTTGCTGGCAGCAGCGATCCACCATGCAAAACGGTGGCGGAAAGCGTCACGGCAGACCCAGCAAACAGCGCTCCAAGGGTGCGTGCCGTTGGCCTCCACGAGCTGGGTGACGCAGACGAATAACTGGCGACCATCGGCCAAGCACACCGCCTTTCGCGGTTCACGGACGGACCTTTGCGGCCCATCACTATATGTCCGCAAGACTGTACCGTGCGCTACCGACGATTGGGGGATACACCCCAAAATTAGTGAGGAATTCGGCAGGATCAGCTTCCGAGGGCTTCGCGGACGGCCTTAGTGCTCGGTGGCACGGTGGCTCGCGGTCCTAGGTGACCCTCCACAGCGTCCAAGGTCTTGAGCCCGTCGCCGGTGATGAACAGGACGGTTTCAGCGTCAGGGTCCAACCGCCCGTACTCGACAAACTTTTTCGCGCAGGCAACCGTTACCCCTCCGGCGGTCTCAGCGAAGATTCCTTCGGTACGGGCCAGCAGCCGGATACCCTCGACCACCTCAGCGTCGGTGACGTCCTCAATCGCGCCGCCGGTGCGGCGAACGGTGTCCAGCACATAAGAACCGTCGGCGGGCGCGCCGATTGCCAGCGAGCGAGCGATGGTGTCCGGTCGAACCGGCACGACCACGTCGCGGCCGGTCTTGAAGGCCGTAGACACCGGGGAACAGCCGGTGGCCTGGGCCCCGAACACCCGGTACGGCGAAGCCTGCACCAGGCCCAGTTCGGTTAATTCGCGAAACCCTTTGTCCACCTTGGTCAGTTGTGAGCCTGACGCGATCGGCACCACAACCTGGTCGGGCAGCCGCCAACCGAGCTGCTCGGCGACCTCGTAACCCAGTGTCTTAGAGCCCTCGGCGTAGTAGGGCCGGACATTGACGTTGACGAATGCCCAATCTTCATGCTCTGCAGCGAGCTCAGTGGCCAGCCGGTTAACGTCGTCGTAGGTGCCGTCCACCGCGATCAGCGCGCCGTCATAGACCGCGGTGGTGAGCACCTTGGCTCGTTCCAACGAAGAGGGAATCAGCACCACTGACTCCCAGCCGGCCCGGGCGGCCGCGGCGGCCACCGCATTCGCGAGATTTCCGGTCGACGGACAGGCCAGCACACGAAAACCGAGTTGCCGAGCGGCGGCCAGCGCGACCGCCACCACCCGGTCCTTGAAGGAATGCGTCGGGTTGCCGGTGTCGTCCTTGACCCACAGCCGGCGGAGCCCTAGCGCGTCGGCGAGTCGGTCGGCACGGATCAGCCGGGTCAGGCCGGGCCGGATGTTCGGGTGTTCGTCGACATCGTCCGGTACTGGCAGCAGCCTGCGGTAGCGCCAGATCGAGGGAGGCCCGGATTCGATGTCCGAACGCGTGACACAGCCGAAGTCGTAGCCAACCTCCAGCGGACCGAAGCATTCGAGGCAGGCGAACTCGGCAGCCAGTGGAGTGCTGGATCCACATTCCCGACACACCAGCTGGCGGGCAGATCCCAAGTCGAGAGCAGGGGTGGTTCTGTCGAGCGTGCCAGTCATTGCGAGGTCCTCTCCTCATCTCTCCCGCACGGCGGGTCGGAATTGGCACCGTGATCACCAGTGACCTCGCGGTATGAGACTTGCGTATCAGCTGGCGCCGGTTGCCGGGGCTTCATCGGGCCGATCCCTCTGCCCCTCTGGATGAGCTGTATTCGGTTGTGGTCTTCACCGTACGGCAGTCGGTACCGACCGCCCAGCCGGTGTCCACCATGCGGGAGCTGGAGATCGGGTCGCTGCCCGATGCAAGGATGGGCGACGTGAACTCCCCGACGGTTACGGCCGCACCGCTGCACCTGATCCTCGGTGAGGAGGAACTGCTGGCTGAGCGAGCCGTGCAGGCCGTGGTGGACGCCGCGCGCCGGGCCGACCCGCAGACTGAAGTGTGCCGGATGCGCACCACCGATCTGGTTTCCGGTGAGCTTGACGAGCTAGTCAGCCCGTCGCTGTTCGCGCAAGGACGGGTGGTGGTGCTGGGCGCCGCCCACGAGGCGGGCAAGGACATAGTCGAGGCGATCCTGGACCATGCGCGCAATCCGTCCGACGGGATTGTCCTCGTCGTCCTGCACGCGGGTGGCGGTCGCGGTAAGGCCCTGGCTGACGGGCTGCGCGCGGCCGGTGCCGTAGTCAGGGAATGCGCCCGGATTACCCGCTTCGAGGACCGCGCGGGCTTCGTGCGTGCTGAGGTTCACCGCGCCAATGGGCGGATCAGCGCGGGCGCCGTCACCGCCCTGCTTGACGCCATCGGCTCCGACTTGCGCGAGCTCGCTTCGGCCGCGGCCCAGCTGACCGCCGACACCGGCGGCTCGGTGGACGAGGCCGCGGTGCGCCGCTACCACCGGGGCCGTGCCGAGGTCACCGGATTCTCGGTCGCGGAGAAGGTGATGACCGGGGACCGCGCCGGTGCTCTGGAGATGCTGCGCTGGGCTATGCAGCTGGGCGTGCCGCACGTCTTGGTCGCCGACGCGCTGGCCGACGCCGTGCGCACGGTTGCCCGGGTGAGCGCCTCGGGCCGCGCTGACCCGTACCGGCTGGCCAGCGCTTTGGGAATGCCACCGTGGAAGGTCAAGAAGGCGATGATGCAGTCCCGCGGCTGGGAACGCGACGGGCTGGCGCAGGCGACTCAGCTGGTCGCTGCGCTCAACGCCGATGTCAAGGGAGTGGCCGCGGATGCTGACTACGCGCTGGAACGCGCGGTGCTCGCGCTGTGCGCTGCGCGCCGCGGCTGACCCGCGTTACAGCTGGGCGCCACGGGCGGCGTTACAGCTGGTTGGCCCGCTTGGCCATCGCCGATTTGCGGTTAGCCGCCTGATTGCGGTGAATGACACCCTTGCTCACGGCCTTGTCCAGCTGGCGGCTGGCGGCGCGCAGCTCGGCCAGTGCCCGATCCTTCTCGCCGGCAGCCGCGGCCTCGCGGAACCGGCGGACCGCAGTCTTCAGCGATGACTTGACGGACTTATTGCGCAGTCGCGCCTTCTCGTTGGTCCGGATCCGCTTCAGCTGCGACTTGATGTTGGCCACGCGTTTACCTTCGATCTCGCCTTTGGCATGGGGTGCCGTCGCGCGGCACGGTGAACGATCGTAACAGCCGCATGCCTTCCTAGATGAACCCCAGACCAAAGCCGGTAGGACAGGAGGATGGAGATACTCAGCAGCCGTGTCCTGCTCCACCCGCGGGATCGCGTGCGTTCGACAGACTTCTACCGCGACGTGCTCGGGTTGGCCGTTCATCGCGAATTCCCCGGCGGCACGGTGTTCGTCCTCGGCGGCGGCTTCCTCGAGGTGTCCGGGCAGTCCGAGACGGGCCCGAGCGCGGCGACTGCGGTGTGGTTGCAGGTCCGTGACCTAGCCGCGACGGCTGCCGAGCTCGTTCAGCGGGGCGTCCCAGTGCTCCGGGAACCCCGTCGGGAACCGTGGGGGCTCAACGAAATGTGGATCGCCGACCCGGACGGACTGCGGCTGGTGATCGTTGAGGTGCCCGCTGGCCACCCGCTGCGAACCGACCACAGGGTGAGCGGCGGCGACCCGGCCGCCGCTCAGAAAACCCGGTAGGGCAGGAATTTCCCGTCCAGCACCAGCCGCACCCGGTCACCCTTGGGGTCTTCGCGGCGTTCGAAGGACAGCTCGAAGTCGATGGCGCTCATGATGCCGTCGCCGAACTCCTCGCGGATCAGCTCGGCCAGCGTGTTGCCGTAGACCTGCACCATTTCCTGCAGCCGGTAGACCGCGGGTTCGGTGGTGTCGACTATTTCCGCACCGCGCACCGGCGGCAACTGCAGGGCATCGACGATATCGTCGTCCAAGCGCAGCAGCCGCCCCAACGCGCGGGCCTGTTCGGCGTCCAGCGGTTGCTGACCCAGCACGGCCGACGTGCTCCACACCAATGACCGGTCCAGGGTTTTCGCGATAGTCGCCCAGGGCACCTGGAGACGGTGCTTGGCGGCCAGCGCGGCGGCCGCGGCTTCCCGGCGTCCCAATGTGGGCAGCGGAACGATCGTCACGCCTGTGTCTCCTCCCGGTGAGATGTTGACTTCCGATCATCCCTGCTGCGCCCGTTCGGCGTCATGCAGCCGAGAGCGAACAGTGGTCCATGGCATCCCATTCACCACCGCGATCGAGCCGGGTATCAGGAACTATCCGGAGAGCAGCCCGGAGCGCGCTCACCGTCGCGTGCGACCATGGCGTGATCCCTGCTGCCATCGAGGACTGCTGAGTGACCACGTTCGCCGACAAGACGTTCACCCCCCCGGAGCGAATCCGCAACTTCTGCGTTATCGCGCACATCGACCACGGCAAGTCCACCCTGGCCGACCGCATGCTGCAGCTCACCGGCGTACTCGACGAGCGCAGCTACCGGGCGCAATACCTCGACCGGATGGACATCGAGCGCGAGCGCGGGATCACCATCAAGGCGCAGAATGTCCGGCTGCCCTGGCAGGTCGATGGGGTTGACTACGTGCTCCATCTGATCGACACCCCCGGCCACGTCGACTTCAGCTACGAGGTGTCCCGGGCGCTGGAGGCGTGTGAGGGCGCGGTCTTGTTGGTGGACGCCGCCCAGGGCATCGAGGCGCAGACGTTGGCGAACCTGTACCTGGCGCTGGACAAGGATCTCCGGATCATCCCGGTGCTCAACAAGATTGACCTGCCGGCGGCCGAGCCGGACCGCTACGCCGCGGAGCTGGCGCACATCCTCGGCTGCCAGCCCGGCGACGTCTTGCGGGTCAGCGCAAAGACTGGGCAGGGCGTGCGGCAGTTGCTCGATGTCGTGGTCAAGCAGGTCCCGGCCCCGGTGGGCGACAGCGCGGCACCGGCCCGGGCGATGATCTTTGACTCGGTCTACGACTCCTACCGGGGCGTGGTCACCTACATCCGGGTGGTGGACGGACGGATTGTCCCGCGAGATCGGATCCGGATGATGTCCACCAACGCCACCCACGAGTTGCTCGAAGTCGGCATCATCTCGCCCGATCAGAAGCCATGTGACGGCCTGGGCGTCGGCGAGGTCGGCTATCTCATGACCGGGGTGAAAGACGTCCGGCAGTCCCGGGTCGGGGACACGATCACCAGCGAGCGCAACGGTGCCACCGTGGCGCTGCCCGGCTACCGCACCCCCAAGCCGATGGTGTTCGCCGGGCTGTACCCAATGGACGGCTCGGACTACCCGGAGCTGCGCGATGCGCTCGACAAGCTGCGGCTCAACGATGCCGCGCTGAGCTATGAGCCGGAGACCTCCGCCGCACTGGGATTCGGTTTCCGTTGCGGGTTTCTCGGCCTGCTGCACCTGGAGATCACCCGAGACCGGCTGGAACGCGAATTCGACCTCGATCTGATCTCCACCGCGCCTAACGTGGTGTACCGGGTGGTGCGCGATGACGGCAGCGAGCAGATCGTTACCAATCCCGCCGACTGGCCCGCCGGCAAGATCACTGAGGTGTACGAGCCGGTGGTCCGCTGCACCGTGATCGCGCCTTCGGAGTACGTCGGCACAATCATGGAACTGTGCCAGGGTCGCCGTGGCAGCTTGCTGGGGATGGATTACTTGTCGGCGTCGCGGGTGGAATTGCGCTATACCCTGCCGATGGCCGAAATCGTGTTCGACTTCTTCGACGCGCTGAAGTCCCGCACCCGCGGTTATGCCTCGATGGATTACGAGGAGACCGGCGAGCAGATCGCCGACCTGGTGAAGGTGGACATCCTGCTGCAGGGTGAGCCAGTGGACGCGTTCTCCGCGATCGTGCACCGCGAGGCCGCCTACGGCTACGGCACCTCGATGGTGACCAGACTGCGTGAGCTCATCCCGCGTCAGCAGTTCGAGGTGCCGATCCAGGCCGCGATCGGCTCCCGGATCATCGCCCGCGAAACGATTCGCGCCATCCGCAAAGACGTGCTGGCCAAGTGCTATGGCGGGGACATCACCCGCAAGCGCAAGCTGCTGGAGAAGCAGAAGGAAGGCAAGAAGCGGATGAAGACGATCGGGCGGGTCGAAGTCCCGCAGGAAGCCTTTGTCGCTGCGCTATCCACCAACGACTCGGTGAAACCCGGCAAGAGGTAGCCCTCAGCGATGCGCGTGTGCACCGAACTGTCGGGCTGCCGTGCCAGACTTCGCGGAACCTGAAGGTGAGGGGACCATGACAGCTATGAGCGCTGACCCGGGCTTCGCTGGGGTCGCCGCCGGTCGTCCCTTCACAGTCGATGACCTGGAGGCAATGCTCGATGATGGCCACCGCTACGAGCTCATCGACGGGGTGCTCATCGTGACCCCGGTCCCCGGCTGGTATCACCAGGAGGGCAGCGCTGAGCTGTTCGTACAGCTCAGGAATGCGTGGTGGCGCGCTACGTCGATCTCACGCTGAAGAACCTGCCGGTTGCGCCGGTCCTCGCGGTCGAGGTGCTGTCTGCGAGCACGGAGCTCAACGACCTGAACAACAAGAAAGCTGCGTACGAGCGGATGGGTACGCCTTCGTACTGGGTGGTCGATCCGCGGGCGCTCAACGAGTAAAGACGATCTTGCCGGCGGTGTCCTCGTCGAGCATCGCTTGGAAGCCCCATTTGGCCTCGGACATCGGCAGCTCGGCGCCGATCTGTGGGCGCACCCCGCTGATGTCCAGAAATGACATCAGGTCGCACAGCTCGTTGCGGGTTCCCATGGTGGAGCCGACCATCCGTAGCTGGAGGAAGAACAGCCGCTGCAGTTCGGCGCGCTCGGCGTCGCCGCTGGTGGCGCCACTGCAGACGATGACACCGCCCGGCTTCAGCGACTTGGCCGAATGTGACCAGGTGGCCTTGCCGACAGTCTCGAATACCGCGTCCACCCGCTCAGGCAGCCGAGCACCGGACTCGAATGCCTGGTGCGCCCCCAGCGAGCGGGCCAGCTCGCGCTTGCCCTCGGTACGCCCGGTCGCCCAGACTCGCATCCCGGCGGCCCGGCCAAGCTGCACCAGGGCCGTGGACACCCCGCCCGATGCGCCCTGCACGAGCATGGTCTGTCCGGCCCGCAGCCCGGACTTCACGAACAGCATCCGGTAGGCGGTGAGCCAGGCGGTGCCCATGCAGGCCGCCTCCGGGAAGGTCAGCGACGGCGGTTTGGGCACCACATTGCGTGCTGGCACCACGACGGTGTCAGCGAAGGTACCCGGCAGCTTCTCGGTGAGCAGCGTGCGGCGCGGGTCCAGGGTCTCGTCGCCGATCCAACCCGGGCTGGTCACCACCGGGTAGATCACCACCTCGGAGCCGTCGGGCAGCACACCGGCGCCGTCACATCCCAGGATCATCGGGAACCGATCGGGTGTGATTCCCACTCCGCGTAGTGTCCACAGGTCGTGCATGTTCAGGCTAGCTGCGCGGACGGTGACTGCCACGGTGCCGTCGGGAACTTCCGGATCGGGGCGGTCTCCGATGCGTAGCGAGGCCAGTGGGTGTTGGGGATTCGGCTCGGCGGCATAGACGGCGAACATGCCGTCCCAACGTAGTGCCGGCCACCGGTGGGCATCTTCAGGCGAGCTACCCTGCAGCTGTGCTTGAGGTGCTGTCTGGCGCGCTCCGTTGGTGGGATGGAGTGGAGCTGTGGCTCACCCAGCTTGGGCTCGCGCTGCAAGTGGCCATTCTCATGCTGGTGTTACTGCCGGTTTGCTGGTGGTTCGCCCGCTTCCTTGACCGGGGTGTTGGCTTGATCTTCGAACGACTCGGCCACCGCTATGCCGTGGATGCCGGGGACGCAGTGGATGCCGGGGACGCAGTGGATGCGCAGGAGTCGCGGTGAACCCTCGCCGGCGGGTCAGTGCGGCATTGATCAGCTTGCTCGTGCTGGTGGCCGGCGGTTGGTGGGGGCAACATCTGCTGTCTGGGCCATCCGTTGTTGACCGGCCCGTGGTGGTCGCTTCGGCGGCCGGCCTGCCGGTGCGGGCCTTATCGCAGTTGCCGCCGCAGGCTGCGGAGGTGTGGCAGCTGATCCAGAATGGCGGTCCGTTCCCCTACCGGCAGGACGGCGCGGTGTTCGGCAACCGGGAGGGGCGGTTGCCACCGCGGCAGCGTGGCTTCTACCGCGAGTACACCGTCCCGACACCGGGAGAGCCGGACCGGGGCCCCCGCCGCCTGGTCACCGGCGGTGCCGCCGAGCTGTACTACACCGGCGACCACTACGTGTCCTTCGTCGTGGTCGATCTGAAGCGTTAAACCATGCTGCGTTATGTCCCCGATGCCGCTCGTGCTGTCGCCGAAGCCCGCGGACGGGGAGCGCTGGTACACCTGGTAGGCCCGGTGACCAGCAAGGCTGAGGTGCTGGACGCGATCGGCGCTGCGCTGCGTTTCCCGGCCTGGTACGGCCGCAATCTCGACGCACTGTACGACTGCCTGGCCGACCTGTCCTGGCAACCAGCCGGCGAGCACGTGCTGGTCTGGACTGGCCACCGCCAGCTTGAGGCCGCCGACCCGGACGGGTACCGCGCTGTGCTCGCGGTACTCGACGACGCCGCCGCAGCCGGTTCGGGCCGCCGCCTGTCGGTGCTGCTCGCCGACGGCTGATCAGCTAATGGGAACCCAGGATGGTGGGCGCTTCTCGGCGAAGGCGCGAATGCCTTCCCGGCCCTCTTCTGACGCGAACCGCGCGGCGGACAGCTCAAGCATCGCCGCGAAGTCCTGCGCCGTCGTCGGCGCGTGCAGTAGCTGCTTGGTTAGTGCCAGCGCCTCAGGCCCACCCTTGACGAGCATTCCGGTGTAGCGGTCCACCTCGGTGCCGAGCTGGTCGGCGGGTACCGCGCTGTTGAGCAGGCCGATGGCGACCGCGCGGGTGGCGTCGAAGGTTTCCCCGGTGAGAAACAGCTCGTGTGCCGCGTGGGGAAGCAGCCGGGGCAGCACGACCACTGAGATCACTGCAGGCACGACACCGAGGTGCGCCTCGGTGAACGCAAATGTGGCGTCGTGTGCGGCGACGGCGATATCGGCGGCTGCCGCCAAGCCGATCCCGCCGGCCCGGGCGTGTCCAGCCAGCGTGGCGACGACTGGCTTCGGATGCGTCCGGATCTGCTCCAGGATGGGAGGTAAGTCCTTGACTGCGTCCGGGGGCTCGGTGAGGTCCATCCCGGCGCAGAACACCGGTCCAGTGTGGTCGAGCACCACCACTCGCACCTCGTTGTCGCTGGCGGTGCGCTCCAGCGCGTCCAGCAGTTGGGCGCGTAGCGGTGCGGACAGGGCGTTGCGGTTGGCGGGGGAGTCCAGCGTGATGGTGGCAATCCCGGACTGTACAGCCAGGTGCACCAGCTCGGCGGTCATGGCCTGACGGTAGACGCTCGCAGCCGCGATTCCGCGGAACCGCATCTCCCAGGACGTCGACCTGTGACCCGAGCCGATCGATCGGCGATAGGTGTGCCGTTGCGGGTGACGATAAAGCTTGCGCCGTTCTCCACGCTTATCGAACTGG
Organism: Actinomycetota bacterium; assembly: GCA_030860695.1. GTDB lineage: Bacteria > Actinomycetota > Actinomycetes > Mycobacteriales > Pseudonocardiaceae. The sequence continues at coordinate 5,412 of JALZHU010000061.1, read as the reverse complement.
TGTTCGATATACTGAGTGCGGAGTGTGATGAGTGGGAGGCCGGTGATGATCACCATGGTTACCTCTAGGCTGCGCCGGATGTCGCTGTGGGATGACCGGGAGCGGGCGACATTGGTTGCCCTGCTGCAGGAGCGGCCGCAAGCCGCGTCATGGTCAGCGGTCGCCGCCGAGATCATCGAGGCGGGCAGTGCGCGGTTGGTGTGGGAAGCCAACCACGAGCAGTCGCTTTTTGACACCGACACGCCTGTTCCGATCGCCGAGGCTGCTCGCCAGATCACCGGCTGGCGAGGCGCCGGGCTAGGCGTGCACACCTTCCGCGATGCGTCATACCCGGCTCAGCTACGTGAGATCCATCAGGTGCCGCCGGTGCTCTTCAGCCGGGGTGCCCTTCGCCCAAGCGAGTGGGCGGTATCGGTGGTCGGGTCCCGGCGGGCCACCGAGCACGGCGTGGACTGGGCAGCGGAGGTGTCGACAGCACTGGTGTCGGCCGGAATCACGGTCGTCTCCGGTCTGGCGGCAGGCATCGACACCGCCGCTCATATCGCGGCGCTGGACGCTGGAGGGCGGACGGTCGCCGTGCTAGGCACCGGGATTAACCGCGTCTACCCGGCCGTGAACCGGGATCTGCAGGAGCGCATTGCGTGTGAGGGCTTGGTGCTGTCCCAGTTCTGGCCCGATGCCCCGGCGACCAAGAAGTCATTTCCGCTCCGCAACGCCACGATGAGCGGTTACGGGCGCGCCACGATCGTCGTTGAGGCGGGGGAGACCAGCGGTGCTCGGATTCAGGCGCGGGTGGGTGTTGAGCACGGCCGGGCGGTGATCCTGCGCGACCACGTGGTGCGCGCGAACGAATGGGCTAGAGCGCTGCAGCACCGACCAGGGGTGCACGTCGTGTCCGGCGTGGATGAGGCGCTGGGCGTCGTCGCTGCGCTGCGTCCCGATCTCGATGACGTCCTGACTGGCGTGCTTACCGTGGATGGATGAGCCTCGGGGGCCGCCTGTCCGCCACCGGAAGGGGGACGATCCGCGAGCGGCTGGTCGCAGAGGTCGGCGGTTACCTGCGTAACGTGGTACGTGAGCCGCATGTGACGTGTGCAGTGTGCGCGACGCCCATCAAGCCTGCCTTCGACCTGTGCCTGCGCTGCCGACTCGACCAGCACGAATTCGGTGACGATCTCGCAAATCTTGTTGTCACCGTCTGTTACGGGATCCGAGGGCGCCAGTCCGGATATCTCATGCACAGTTACAAGGACATTGAAGCGCCCGTCAAGCACAACCAGACCCTGCTCAGCGTGCTCCTGCTCGCTGCTCTGGACCTCCACGGTGGCTGCATCGAGCACCGGCTCGGCCACAAACTCGATGCCTGGGCATTCGTGCCGTCCGTTCGGACCGACCGCATCGGCGAGCATCCGCTGCATGTGGTGGCCAAGCGAGCAGGACTGGCGCTACCCGAGATTGAGCTGACGCTTGGTAAGCGTGCGGACCCCGAGCGACGCGTGACTAGCGCTGACCGGTTCGCGCTCGCCGCGAATAGCCCTGTGCGAGGCCGTCACATTCTGCTCCTCGAGGACACCTGGACCAGTGGTGCCAACGCCCAGTCCGCAGCTCTGACGCTCCGAGGTGGGGAAGCGGCGAGCGTGACGATCGTGGCACTCGCGCGCTGGCTGAAACCGGAGGAGTCACTCACTGGTAAGTTCGTGGTGAGCCGGCTCACCGAGGACTACGACCCGCTCGTCTGCCCGGTCAACGACCCGGACTGCACCTGCAGGAACCTGTCCCGCAGATCTTCAGATTCGTGACCAGCTCTACAGTTCCCGAACTCGACAGTGGTGCGCTGTCCGGGGCCGATCGAGCAGCTCTGGTGTCGAGTTTGGGAAACTGAGAGCAGTGGCTGATCGGCAGTATCGTTCGTGCGTTGTGTGCTGGCGCACCGCGCGACAGTCATCGAGCATGCAGCGCCACTATTAGGCACGTCGGGACGAGGTCCGACTGATCTCCTGTGGGTGGCGTCCAATGCTCACCGCGAGCACCGATCTCACCCATTCTGGCGTGGCATCTCAATGGGGTCCGGCCACAAGGACCGGAATCAGAGACGATCATCAACAACGCCAACCTCAAGGTCGTCTAACCTCAATGGGGTCCGGCCATGAGGCCGGAATCAGATCTGCTCAAGAAGATAGCGCACGACGGGCAGGCACTCCCCTCAAGGGGGTCCGGCCACGAGGGCCGGAATCAGGGCTCGCGGAAAACGAGGCCGTGCTCGGCCGGATGCTGTGCTCAATGCCGTGCCGCTGCTCATCCAAGCCATCACCGTGACGCATGCCCCGGTGTTCTGGCGTGCACGCTTGCCCTCGTAGTGCATGTGGCGCTTACGTTCCCTCTGTCTGAGAGTCCTCATCACTCGATGGCGCCCAAGGCCGAGGAGCGACGGACTGTGGAAGCGGTGGGGCGTCCGGGATGAGGGACGCGCCCAGCTCGTCGTTCGGCCCGGCCTTGGGGCCTGGGACAGGCTACGGGCCTGGCAGTAATCGAGGCCGTACAAACTGTCTAGCGTTGTACGGGGCTGGCGCTGGTTGCCCCATTAGGCTTCAGGTAAACCGACACAGACACTGAGAGGCGTTGGGGTATGACCGACCCTGATCATGCGCACCGGCAAGAGACGGCTGCGGTGGTGCTGTACTGGATGCAGCGACGGGGCATGGCCCGCCAGATCTTCGCCGACCGCATGGGTAAATCGCTGAGCTGGGTGGACAAGATCCGGGCCGGGGATCGCCAGCTCGACCGCCTCTCTGTATTGCGTCAGATTGCCAATGTGCTGGATATTCCCCTTGCAGTGCTTATCGATCCCGAGAAAGCTGAACGTCGGCGTACCTGCCCCGATGACTGGGAGATCGATGCCGTCCGGAACGCGTTGCGTCGCTACGACACCATTACTAACGTCTTCCGCCCTGACAGCGACGTACTGCCAGAGCCGAACCTAGCCACGTTAGAACCCACCGTACGTTATAGCTGGATGGCTTTTCAGGCATCCAACTACCGAGTCGTCGGGCAACTCTTGGCCGGCCTCATCCGCGATGCCCAGGCGGCGGTCTGGCAGCTAAACAATGACGAGCAACGGCAGGCGCAAACCTGGCTAGCGTGGATGTACCAGCTGACCGCGGCGACTGCCTTCAAGCTTGGCGATGCCCAACTCGGTTGGGTAGCGGCTGACCGCGGTATCCAGATTGCCGAACAAACCGGTGACCTGACCCTCATCGGCTCGGCCGCGCGTCGGGTCGCGCACGCACTTAGTGCTACCCATCAAAGCAATGATGCGGTGCAGTTGGTCAAGTCAGCCGTCAGTCGGCTGGAACCACATTTACGGAGCGCCGACCCAGCGTTTGTTTCTGCCTACAGCATGCTGCTTCTCAAAGGCAGTATCGCAGCTGCACGGCTCAACCAGGCCGCCGATGTACGTGACTTCCAAGACGAGGCACTAGCCGTCGCCGCTCGTTTAGAAACTGACCGCAACGAACATTGGTCGGCCTTCGGGGCTACCAACGTCTTAGTGCACCGCGTGTCAGCGTTTGCGGATATGCAAAGTGGCGGCCGGATCATTGAGGCCGCCGCTGACATTCCCTCCGGTGACCTGCTGCACTTACCCCGTGAGCGCCGGGCCAGCCACTTGCTCGATGTAACGCGTGGGCACCTCCAGGTCGGACAGCGTGACCAGGCTGCCGTTAGTCTCCTGGAGGCTGACCAGCTTGCCCCCGAAGAGGTGCGCTGTCGCCACCTAACCAAGCTGATCATTACTGATCTCATACGAAGTTACCCGCGTGGCTTAGCCCCAATGGTCGGTGTCATGAAGCTGGCGCGAGTGGTCGGGGTAGTGGTGTGAGCAATCGACAAGAACGGTCTGACCGGGTGCTATACATCGTCACTTGCGCGACACCCGCGGCACGCGACGTTGGCAAACTGGTTACCTTGGCGCAAGCATCGGGTTGGAGGCCGTTCGTGATCGCCACGCCATCGGCATTGCGTTTCATTGACCAGCCAGCGCTCGAAGCTCAAACTGGCTACCCCGTGCGGTCAGAGTACAAGCAGCCGGGTTCGCCGGACGTGTTGCCACCGGCAGACGCCATCGTAGTGGGCGGAGCTAGCTTCAACACCATCAACAAGTGGGCAGCCGGGATTTCTGACACGCTGGCACTCGGATTGCTGACCGAAGGTATCGGCCTTGGTTTGCCTCTTGCTGCACTGCCGTTTCTGAACGCGGCACAAGCTGCTCACCCGGCCTTCGACCGCAGCGTCAAAGTACTGCGTGAGGCTGGCGTAGCAGTTCTCCTCGGGTCGGAAGGTTACGAACCACACGTGCCGCACCAAGGCTCGAAGTACCTAGGAGGTACCCGTGGCATGTCGTCTTGGCAGCCGTGGAAACCGATCGGGCATAGCTGACTTAGTCGGATGAATCGTCCTGAGTAATTCCTATGCCCTCGGTGGTGGGCTATGCGTAGCGACCCGATGAGAATCTCTGAATCCCCTCACTCGGCTCTGATCTTATTGGAACGACGCTAGCATCTAGGCGCAGAACGAGTGAATCGCACAACTTACATTCTCGCCTGATTGGGTGAGCGCTTTGTGGAAAGTTTAACATCCCGGTGTCGCGGCGCACGGCCTTTGGCGTTGGATCATCCACTGTCGACCAGCATGGGTTTGCCGATCACGGTCGGATCATGGTAGGACGCCGTAATTTAGGTTGTTCTTGGGCGGCTGCTGCCAAGCCCTCCATCGAAAGACGAGGATCACACCCTGGTCCCGTAGTTATGCATGCGACCGTAATTCGGTGGTGGGCGAGCGACACGAGGCTACGCCCCATGCGCATCGAACCTTGTTCGATGCACTGAGTCTGTGCATCAGAGTGGGCAGGCCGTCTCGCTCTTCGACGTCGACACTTCTGATCCGATCGCCGAGGTTGCTTGGCAGATCGCTGGCCGGCGGGCGCTGGGCTGGGTGTGCACACTCCCGCAATGTGTCGTATACGGCGCAGCTACGCGAAATCCACCAGGTGTCACCTGTGCTTTTTAGCTGGGGCACCCTTCGCTCCGGCGAGCCGGAGTCACACTGATCGGCATGACCTATTCGAACTGCTTTCAAGATCTTTAGTGCCTTTGGTTGATCATCATCAAACTTGAGAGAGTTGACGCAATAACAAATGATATGTTGCGCGGCACTCTTTAACAGAGTACTGTTTCTCAGCGGGTTTCTTGATAACTAGCCGCACCTCACGAAGATGCTCATCCGTGGAATATTATTCAAAACCCCATGTGATTGAGAAGAAGAACAGTCCGCGGGCGGCGTCGTAGGCGTCGCGGTAGGTGTGATGTGGGCGTCGGTAGTCGGTGTGGAAGATTCGCCACGCTTTGAAGTGGGCGA
>JALZHU010000506.1 GCA_030860695.1 Actinomycetota bacterium | reverse complement strand
GCAGCGATGCTGCTGCACCGCCCTGCCCCCGGGTAAACCCAAACCACGATCACCACCCGCAGAACAGCAGGAGACCCCATTTTCACCGCGGAACCGCACGGCCCCGCAGGGCCATCAGATGCTGAGACTCGCACTCGAAAGGTGGCAACCCGGAGTACCCAACCGGGACAGGCTCCAGCGTCAATCTTAAGCACGGGCTCACCCGCACCAAGGCACAACGACGTCAGCGGGCGACGCACCCCCAGTTTCACCGGTCCGCGAGCGTCACGCCAGAGGCATCAAAATCTTAAGCCACAGCCAGGTGGCGCGCACCGACCCGGAGAGGGCGAACTGGTCGAACACCGCGGTGATGACGCCGGTGACGGCTTCGTCGGGATGGAAGCGGATCTGTCCGTCGGCCTCGCCCCAGACCAGCCCGACCGGCAGGCCGGTGCGCAGCTCACCACGGGCGGCCTTGTTGCGGATCCCGCCGTCTAGCCGGGTCCGCAACACATGCAGCTCAGCCTCGCTAAGCATGCCCTTCATCCCGAGCAGTAGCCGGTCGTTGAACAGCCCCGGGTGATAGACGCCGTCGGTGTCGGCGACCAGCGTGTTGCACGTCCCGGCCAAATCCAGCAGCCGATACCAGGCGGCGTTATCGCGGGCCAACCGGGAGACCTCCACCGCCAAGATGATCCCGATATGACCCAACGCCACGTCTGTGACCAGGAATTCGAAACCATCACGCTGCCCGAGCACCGACCCCGAGATGCCCAAGTCGGCGTCGATGACCCGGACCTGCTCGCGGGCCCACCCCAAGCTGACAGCGCGCTTAACCAGGTCGTACTGGCGGGCGGTGGACTCACCGTTGCGCTCCAGCTGAGCAAGGGTCGATTGGCGGACATACACCACCGCGGTCCGGGACCGATGCGCCGTGGTGATCTTGGAGTGGTCACTCATCGGCGCTCACCTCGCCCCCGGCGACCGCCTTGGCGATCAGGCGTGCCAACAGCCAGACCGCCTCGGTCACGCCGGCTTCGGGAAGCTCGCCCAACACGACCTGCGGTGGTGTCGGGAACTGGGTCGGGAGCACACTGAGCTGGGCAGGCTGCATCGTGGTCCTCCTCGCACGTTGACTGCGAGGCAGCCTGCTCCCCACAGACCCCGCTGCCCAGCGCCGACACCAGGACAACCGCCGCCAACAAGTCCTCGACCGTACCCAGCGTCGCGGCCAGACCCTCCGCATCGGCGTCCATGCCCGCCTTGGTGGGATCGGCGTCGGTCCACGCCTGCGGAATCAGCCGCTTGCGACCATTCGGCAACACCACCAACAGGTCCATCCCACCGTGCTTGCGGCGCCACCGGCGCAGCACGGCAACCCGCTGGCCCTCCAGCAGATCCTTTCGTCGTGTGATCGTCACGGAACTCATCACGACCTCACCCCGCCAGCCCGGCGGCAGCCTCGTGGTAACCGCCCGCGGCCAGCACGGCGCGAGCTACCAAAACGCTGTTGACCTCATCCAGACAACTCACCGCGTCACGAAGATCAATCGGGACGCCTTCGGCGATGCTCACTACAACCCGAAGGACCTGACCTTCACCACCCGAACACGGCAAATGCCCGTCCTCCAGCGCCGTCCATGCCGCCCGCCAGTCGATCGCGGCCATCAACTCACCATGAAAGCCACGACAAAACTCAACATGGACCAAAAAATCATCGCGGACCAGCCACCACCGGTGGCCGATCAACAGCTCGACAGCAGCCTCGTAGGTAAATAGACCCTTCGCCCACGCCCGCAGCGCAGCCGTTAACTCATCGAAGCACGTAGTAAGTCGGGGGCTTCTTCGGCCGAATTGATCATTCGTGGCTGCGGAGGTTTATCGAGCATCGGATCGTGGACAAGCGGATCTGGCGGCTGATCGGCAAATGGCTGGCCGCTGGTGTCATGGAGCAAGGGCAGTGGTCGGCGTGTGAGCAGGGTTCACCGCAGGGGGCATCGGTATCGCCGCTGCTTGCCAACGTGTACCTGCACTACGTGTTCGACCTGTGGGCCGAGGGGTGGCGAGGTCACCGGGCAAGTGGCGATGTGATTATCGTGCGCTTCGCTGACGATGACACCGTCGGGTTTTGAGTACGAGGACGATGCGCGGCGGTTTT
>JALZHU010000315.1 GCA_030860695.1 Actinomycetota bacterium | reverse complement strand
GGACATTGGACCCGGAAAATCCGCTTCAGATAGTTACTCACCGTTCACTCATAGTAATAAACTATTGACCCTGAGATATGTGCTGCTACTCTTTTTCTTGTGGACGGGGGGCGCAGCGCAGGGGTTCATGCTTGCATACTTCTCGCCGTGTTGATCCTGGTGCTCACGAGCTGTGCAAGATCATTCGCGGATAGTATTCCGGCGCGCCACATACCAAAGTCGTTCACCCTTGTGGCGACCGGTGATGTGCTCATACACCAGGAAGGTTCGTTGGTCGAGGAAGCAGCCACGGCAGGCCAAGCGAACGGGACCGGCTACGACTTCAGTGGGGTCTTTGCCCCGGTCGCGAATCTGATCAAAGGAGCGGACCTGGCTATCTGCCACCTGGAAACCCCGGTAGCCAAGGCGGATGGCCCATTCAGCGGTTATCCGTCCTTCAACGTTCAGCCTCAGATCATTCATGCACTTGCCGACACCGGTTACGACACGTGCTCGACGGCGTCGAATCATTCCCTGGATGCCGGATTTGACGGGCTGGGCCGCACCCTTGACACCCTTGATGCCAACGGGATTGGTCACGCCGGCACCTTCCGCACTATCGAGGAAAGCCGTACACCGCGGATCATCGACGTGCACGACGTACGTGTCGGTCATATCTCCTGGACCTATGGGCTTAATGGAATTCCGCTGCCAGCAGGCCGACCGTGGTCGGTGAATGTGTTCGACCCTGATCGACCAGCGGTCGCCGGCCTACTTGCAGACGCCGCCCGGGCTCGTCAGGCCGGCGCCAACGTGGTTGTTGCCAGCGTGCACTGCTGCCAGGAGTATAACCATGATCCGACTCCAGCCCAGGTCAGGCTCGTCACCGCACTGCTCGCCTCACCGGATATCGACCTGGTGCTCGGTCATCACGCTCACGTCGTGCAGCCCATCGAGCGGATCAACGGCAAATGGGCGGCTTACGGCCTGGGCAACCATGTCGCTGAGCAGCATGCCGGGGATACCGAAGACTCGATGATCGCCCGGTTTACCTTCACCGAAGGTGGCTACGACCGCTACGCCGTCACCAAGGCCGAAGCGATCCCAACCCGCATCGACTTGAGCGGGCCGGCGGTGACCCTGGTCAACACCGCCGCTCACCGCGATGCGCAAGACAGCTCCTACCGCCGCGTAGTCGACGTCCTCAACCGGCGCGGCGCGGCAGCCCAAGGATTGATCATCTCCGACCAGTGAACAACAGGTGTTCCAGCACTAGCGTTTGGCGTGGCGCTGGAGCAGCGGCGTGATGCGGTAGTCCAGCGCGCCGCCCCGTCCACTCGCGTCGGGCTCATGAACGAAAGGGTCCGCTGCATCCAGCCGGAGGCCACGCCTGAGATCGCTGGGCGTGCCTCCGTGTCACCGCTGAGCGGTTAGGGGATGGTCAGCTTGGCGACCTGGGGGTCGTGATCGCTGAGCTGGGCGGCGAACTCGACGTTGGTGTGCACCACGTCATAGCTGGAGCCGCCGGAGACCAGCGACGAGGAGAACAGGACGTAGTCGAGCACCGGGGAGTTGCCCTCATAGACGTAGGTGTATCGCTCGGAGTCGAACAAAGCAGCCGATAGATCCGTCAGGCCGGCGGTGACCAGTGTCTGCACCGCAGTGGGAGTACTCGAAGTCGTTGAGGTCTCCCACCACGACGACACGGGCCTGCGGATCGATGGCCTCGATCTAGTCGAAGATCTAGTCGAAGAAGTTCGCCACGATCTGGGCCTGCTGGTGGCACTGTTGACGGGGGCCGGGTGTTCGGTTGCCTGGTGTGGGTGGTCACACTTGGGCGCCATATGTTCGTCAAGAACCTCCCCGACCGTCCACCGCGTGCCCATGGCTACGCGGACGAACATGTGCCCGACGCAAGGGACAACACAGCGCACCTGCTAAGTGGTCCGAGGCGACGCTCATTGGCACTACGGTGACTGCAATCAGATGTGTTGGATTTTTCTGTCTGTGAGCCTCCTGGGATAGCGTGCCAGGCGGGATACTGCACGTATTCCTTGGCATCCAACGAGACTGCATGCGGGGTGTTCGACAGCCTTCAGTCGCTCCGTAACCGCGCCGTTCGCTCATGCAGACTAGTCTGGAATTCATCGGGGGGTCTTGGGCTCAAACGGTCAGCGCGACACCGGCTTGACCTGGGTGAGGGCTCGTAAGCTGGCCCGCGGCATCGGGCATGCCTCTGGCCTGCCCGCCAAAACTCGATGTGAGCCTTCGCGAGGGTCCCAGGTCAAGCTGGTGTCGCGCTCACCACTTGAGACCGCCCCCGATAATTAGCGGCACCACCATTACGATTGATCTCACGGGCGATCGTACTATGGTGCCGGCCAAGCAGTTTTGCGATGCCACGAGCCGAAGTTTCCCGGCGCAACTCACGAGAGATCCTCTCCCGTTCCTCGGCGCACAACGGCACACCCCCACTCATCAACCATCCCCCCAGAAATATCCCCCAGAAAGGGGGACACCTTAGCAGGTCAAAATCTGCTAGAATAAAGGCCTGTTGCTACGACCGTTTGAGCCAAGCCAGATTCACATGAACTACCTGAAAGATTACGCAGCCTCGCCCGTCGCAACGCCATCAGAATTGACCATGAGACTTTTCGTTCGGACGTTGTCGTTTTGCGCGAAGCGGTCATGTTATGACGGTCGTCGGGGGAGGGCTGATGTTTGTCCATGGTTGTGTGACGTTCGTCCGGCCATCTCAAACCGGCGCGGGAGCGGCGGCGACCAGCGAACTTGACCGGGAGATCGCTGAGGCGCTGAACCTGATGATCGCCGAGGCCCGCGTAGCCGCCGAGCAGCCGTGCGAGACAGGCGACGACGGCGGGCGCCACTGGCGCCGGTCGCGTGATCTGGCACGAATCTGGCACGCGGGTGTCTGAGCGTCTCGAACTTACTAAGGCCCAGATCAGGGATCACTACTCTGACCTGGGCCTTAGTGTGCGGAGCGGGCGACGGGAATCGAACCCGCATGGCCAGCTTGGAAGACTGTGTTCATTGCACCGTCAGGGGCCTCGACCTGCGGTCAGGCCGGGTCACAGTTACCCGCTATTGACCGTGGTTTACCGCGGCTAATAGCACGCCAACAGCACGCCGCGCCTCACCGCTACGCCTCACCGCTACGCCTCCGGCGCCGACGGGACGGGATACCCGCGCCTGGTGACCACCACTATCCGGACCCGCCACCCCAGAAGTCATCCCGGAGTGAGGCCCGCCGGAGGCGTCTTTGGTTGAGAGTTTGGGAACCTTATAACGATGTCCTGGTCCAGGCGTTCAACTGTGGTTGGCGGTGGTCAGGAGTGACCCCTGATGACCGTTACTGACCCCTCTTGTGGCACGCGTGTGGCACGCCGTCCGTGTCCGATCGGTCATACATATGATGCGCTGCGTGCGATATGGAAGCGGTCGTGTTGTCAGTCCAGGGAGTGAAGTGGAATGCCATCACTAGTTGTTTTGATACCGTTAGGCGTGTGGAGTCCGGATAAAGCGTCATCGAGGTTGCAAAACCTAAGGACAGGTTCGGTCGACTGAGCGCTAACCGGCTCGTGGCGGCGAGTACTCGGCGCACAACGAATCTATCCCCAACCCCGTGGAAAGGCGTAATAAGCTACTTGTCCTTTAGGGTCAACTGGAAGGATGCGGTGACTCCAAAGCAGCTCGTCGCCACGACCGGCAACGCGCCAGCCGATCGGCTCGAGCTTAGGCCCGAAATCTTGGCATTCGGCACACATGTCCGCATCCTCCTCTCGGACTGGTAGCTTCCTGCTGATATCACTGGAATATGTCGGACCTCCCGCGGTGGGTCATCATCCTAGCCCGTTATCTTCGGGGTACTTCAGATCCTGTAGTCTGCTACATCAGATGATGTAGTTCAAAGGGCTGTTACCTCTGCAGGATGACTGGTGCGTTCACGGTTGCGGCTCACGGTTTAGTTTCAGGGTCACCGATTCGGATCCTCCCGTCGCACACCGACCAGCCGTCGGGGAGACGTATCTTTGAGTTGGGGTTTACTATCATCCCGCCCGTACCAGGACGAATAGGACCTTGAGCTCAAACGGTCATCGCGACACGGCTTGACCTGGGGCGAGGGCTCGTAAGCTGGCCTGCGCATCGGGCACCGTCTAAAGCGTGCCGGGGTGCGTCTCCTTGCAGCTGACGAGCCGTTCCAGCTTACCCGCAGCGACGGGCGGAAACCCAAGGTTGCCACGCAGTTGCTCACCCGGCGGGTCAAGCAAAGCATTTCCGAGTTCTACATCGTGGAGATGCTGGAAAAGTCCTGGGATGGGTTCGCAGTCTACACCGAGGCGGGGTTCAACGTGGGCAAGCCCTGCTATGGCTACCGTGCCAAGCAGGTACCGCATCCGGTGCCGGTCAAGCGCGCCAAAGATGTGAAAAAGACCTTCCTCGAACCCGATCCCGCCCAGGCACCCTCAGTCTGCAAGATCTTCGCCTGGCGGATCAGCGAACGTCTCGGCTACCAGGCGATCGCCGACCGGCTCAACCGTGACCTTGCCAGCTATCCGCCACCGGTACCCGTCGCCCCAAGCCGGGCAGTGGGTCGCTGGACCTACTCCAACGTCCGCGACATTCTCACCAATCCCAAGTACACGGGTTACATGACCTGGAACCGGCGCGGTCGCAAAAGCCGCGGCAACCGGCTCAACCCCGTTCAGGAGTGGATCTGGTCTACGCATCCCGTTCACCAACCGCTGATAGACATGGACACCTGGCTGCACGCCCAGGACATCGGAGGGCACCGCTTCGGTTCCCGCAGCACAGACACCGTCAACGTCAAGCACCCGCAGACTAAACGCTCCTACCTGCTGCGCACCTGCCTGTTCTGCGGTCTCTGTGGTCGACGCATGTACGGCAAGACCCGCCGCGGACTGGCCTACTACGTGTGCGCGCCCAAGAAAGGCTACGTCCCTGGCGGCCACCCGGCCGCGAACAGCTTCTGGGTTCGCGAGGACACCCTGGTCAACACGCTCAGTGACTTTTTGTCCACGCAGGTCTTCGGCGCCTACCGCCGATCCTTGCTCGGTGACAAGGTCGGCGACCGTGTCGCTGCTGCGTGCCGCGAACAACAGCAGCGCATCGCCGCGCTGCGCCGCGAGATTGACCACACCGAACTCAAAAGCAAGCGAGCCATCCGCAGCCTAGAACTCTTCGACCAGCCCGACCCCGACCTCATCCGTGACATCAATGAACGACGTGCTCAGCTTCGCCATCACAAAGCCGAACTCCACGCGCGACTCACCGAGGCCGAAAACCAGATCCAGCATGCCCCCAACGCTGAGCTGCTCGACGCGCTCCCCATCGGGGTAGTCCGGCTGGATGAGCTACCCGAAGACCTCGCCCGACGACTGTTCGAAGCCCTCCGGCTAGAACTGCGCTACGACAAGAACACCAACCGCCTCACCTGCCGCATCACCCTGACCGGCCCTACCACACCCGCGGCACAGCACACCGCAAACGACGCAGTCATCCTGCGTTCCCAGCAAGGCAAGCAGCGTGAACAGACTAAACGCACCCGGATGGACGAGGAGGACGCCATCTCGGACACCTCTCCGTTCCCATCCTTGGAGTGCCCCCGGCAGGACTCGAACCTGCGGCCTAGCGATTTTATTCTCGCCGGCCTCAGCCTGGATCCACCGTGCGGATTGTGACCGAGGGCGTGTCATAAGAGGGGAAGTGCCCTTTGGCCTGGGAAGATCGGAGTTGCTGACGCCCCGATACCCGTCGTCGAAAGGGCACCTCGTAG
>JALZHU010000060.1 GCA_030860695.1 Actinomycetota bacterium | reverse complement strand
ACAGAACTCCTGGTAGAACGGCGCTTCAGCACCGCTCGATCTACCAGGAGTCCTCCATTACCAGCGGCGACACGCCGTCACAAGATCAGTTGCTGCCACAAGATCAGTTCAGGAACAGGCTCTAAGAGGAAGGAAACTCCAGTGACCGTTGCGTCCCACCCCACGCTGCTGTTCCGGACGAGCAGCTGGTGCAGCACAGGGGGATGTGTGGAGGTGGCGCCCCTCCCCGATGGCGGGGCCATCGTGCGGGACACCAAGGACCGTACACGTAAGCCACTCATGTTCGATCGACAGGAGTGGGCAGACTTCATCTCTGGCGTCAAAAATGGCGAATTCGACTTTTGAGATTCCCAGCTCTGAATCCACGTGACAGCCGTACCCTTAGCCTCCCGAGCTCGACAGCAGAGCTGTCCGGCTGTCTTGCGAGAGCTCTACTGTCGAGCTCGGGAACGGTAAGGGCTGATCACAAACCCGAAGCTGCGGGCACGCGCTACCGCATGGCGCGGTTCACGGCCGATACCACCGCGTTGAGCGAGGCGGTGACGATGGACCCGGAGACGCCGACCCCCCACAAGATCTGCTCATTGACGGTGCATTCGACGTATGCCGCCGCGGCAGCGTTGTCACCTGCTGACATTGCGTGCTCGGAGTAGTCGAGCACCCGGACGTCGAACCCCAGCGCGGCCAGGGCGTCCACGAAGGCCGCGATGGGGCCGTTGCCCGTTCCGGTGACCTCGTGCTCGTCATCCTCCACCAGCACGCCGGCGCAGATCTCGTCATGGCCCGCGCCGTCGTCGGACAACCGATGCCACAGCACCCGCAGGGGGGTGTACCGGTCCAGGTAATGTTCGGCGAAGATGTCCCAGATTTGCTGCGGCAAGATTTCGCCACCGTCAGTATCAGTGCGCTGCTGGATGATCCGGGAGAACTCGATCTGTAGCCGGCGCGGCAGATCCAGCTGATGCTCGGTCTTCATCACATAGGCGACGCCACCCTTGCCGGATTGGGAGTTCACCCGGATCACGGCCTCGTAGGTGCGCCCGACGTCCTTGGGGTCGATGGGTAGATACGGCACCTCCCAGCGGTGCTCGTCCACCCCGACGCCGGCCCGAACGGCGTCGTCTTGCATCGCCTTGAAGCCCTTGTTGATCGCGTCCTGGTGGCTGCCGGAGAATGCGGTGTAGACCAGATCGCCGCCGTAGGGATGCCGCTCGGACACCGGCAGCTGATTGCAGTATTCCACCGTGCGGCGGATCTCGTCGATGTCGGAGAAATCAATCTGGGGGTCGATGCCCTGGCTGAACAGGTTCATTCCCAGCGTTACCAGGCACACGTTGCCGGTACGCTCGCCGTTACCGAACAGGCAACCCTCAATACGTTGCGCGCCAGCTTGATAGCCCAGCTCGGCGGCGGCCACCGCGGTGCCGCGATCATTGTGCGGATGCAGCGAGAGGATCACTGCGTTGCGCCGTTCTAGGTTGCGGTGCATCCACTCAATGGAGTCAGCGTAGACGTTCGGGGTCGCCATCTCAACGGTGGCCGGCAGGTTCAGGATTACCGGCGCATCGGGGGTGGGCTGCCAGATCTCGGTGACCGCGTTACACACCTCTGCGGCGTAACTCAGCTCGGTGCCAGTGTATGACTCCGGCGAGTATTGAAACCGGAAGTCGGTGTCGGAATACTTACCCGCGTACTCCACCAGCATCTCGGCCGCCGACGTGGCAATCTTCTTGATCCCTTCGCGCTCCTCCCGAAACACCACCCGGCGCTGCAGGATCGACGTCGAGTTGTAGATGTGCACGATCGCCTTACGTGCGCCTTGTAGGGCTTCGAAGGTGCGTTCGATCAGCTCGGGACGGCACTGTGACAGCACCTGGATCCGCACGTCATCGGGCACCGCATCCTCGGTGATGATTTCGCGGACGAAGTTGAAATCAGCTTGGCTGGCCGATGGAAAGCCGACCTCGATCTCCTTGTATCCCATCCGCACCAGTAGTTCGAACATGCGCCGCTTGCGCACCGGGCTCATCGGGTCGATCAGGGCCTGGTTACCGTCTCGCAGGTCCACCGCGCACCACAGCGGCGCTCGGCTGATCGTGACGTCGGGCCAGGTGCGGTCCGGTAGCGATACCGGCTCCACGGTCTGGGCAAAGGGTCGGTAGCGGTGTACGGCCATTGCGCTGCCGCGCTGCTCGTTCCAGGAGTCCTGGTCAGTTGGAGCGGGGACGGCGGGCAGCCGGATGCGGCTGGTAATGCCTGCGGCGAACGCGCAGGGGCCAATGTCGGCAGGCTCGGGAGTCATCTTCTGCTTTGCGCTCTCTGTAGTCGGGGAATCCGACCGGCGGATGCGCGCGGGCGACTCCGCGACGGGGGGCCGGTCGTCGTCAGACCCCGTCGCGGCAGCGAAGCAGGAGGGCGCGTGCCACACGCTCACGGTAGCCGGGACCTCCCAGCGGTACGCAACTGCCGTCCTGGATAGTGGGAGGCGATCGGGGAGCACTACTCCGTGAGCGTTTCTGCACGGACAGTGAATCCGTGGCAGACTTGCTCTCATGGGCCCCAGCCGCACGCCGGTCCGCGAGACGCGCACCAGGATCGCCGGAATTCTCGCAACCTTGATCCGGATCGTGGGCTGGCTCTTCGTTGTGATCTTGGTGGGGCATATCGTGCTCACGCTAGGTGACGCCAACCCGGCCAACAGCATCACGAGGTTCGTGGCGTACTGGGCAGACCGTCTTCAGCTGGGCTTCCGCGGCCTGTTCACGCCGGACGACCCCAAGCCGGACGACCCCAAAGTGCGCATAGCCCTCAACTACGGCCTCGCTGCGCTCTTCTGGCTTGTGGTGAGTGCCGTGCTGGCACGTCTGGTGCGGCGCTTCGGCTGACCCGCCCGCACCGGGAGCCACGCTGTCATTGCAGGGTCGAACAGAGGCCTCCGTCTCGCACCGGTTACCGGCTGTGGCACGGGACTGGGAGGCGCGGTGCAGGGCCTATTCCGGGTGAATGGTCTAATATCCACTCATTAGGGTGAGTCGCTTACTACAAGTAGCTTTTACCCCGAAATGACACTCTACTCCGGTAGGTTGCTGGCAGGCTACCTGGCAGGGTGGTGACTTTATGTAACTACCCGTCAGGCGGCGTACTGTGGTGAAGTAGCCGTGTTTTCGGGCCCAGGGTCGCCGCCCGCTCCCTCTGCTACACCGCCGCGGTTTTCAGTATCTATGCAGCTTAGAGTGCGTTCGGCTAATCTAAGAACGATCATGGGAGTCGGGCCGACGCGGCCGCGGAAGGGATGCCCGGACGCCGTCGCGGGGCTTGCGCGGGTCTGGAGATGGCGGACGCCGCTACACTCCGTCCTCATCACTCACCCACTTGCTTTCTTGGTCGACTTCCTCCAGGCTGCCGCGTACCTGACGGGAGCAGCTGCCGGGGAGGCGTGCGGAGAAAGGGGGGTCCTTAGCGGCGTCAGCCATTGTGGTGATAGTGGTATGGCCCGCCGTAACTCCCCGCCCTAGCACGCGTTCCCCTGCACGAGAAACCCTGCACTAAGGAAGCGGTGGTGGAGTTGGCTAGAACAGATGCTCGAGCCAGAGGTGGCGGAGGAGCTGGACTGTTCAATGTTATCAGTGTCGTGATCCTTATCGTCGGTGTCTTGGTTATCGGCATAGCGGCCGCGCTGCTCGCCCGAACCCTGGCGGCGGCACAGAGCATCGACAGGAAGGCACAGGCAATTTCGGGAAACGCCGGCAACATCAACGTCGCGACCGACTCGGTCCTGCAGTTGAACCGGACCAACGAGCTTGCCACTTCGATCTTGCAAAGCGCTCAACCGCTGCAGGGCCTGCTCAACACGACCCTCGCTACAGCCCGGGACATCGACGGCCTCGCGACGTCGATCAACAATACCGCGGGAACCATCAATGGCTCGGCTGTGACCATTAACGGCACTGCGGGCACGATCAACAGCACCGCGACGGACATCAACACCAACGTCGGGACGATCACTGGTACCGCGTTCACGATCAATGGCACCGCAAGGGGCATCAATGACCGCACCTCGGCGATCCTTGATGTTTCCAACCGCATCGACGTCGACGCGGAGAATATCAATGACACTCTGTCCAGGGCCGTTGAGCTCTCCAGAACAATCAAGATTGACACCGGCAACATTGTCAACCAGGCAATCCGGGCTGAACTGACATCTCGCTGCATCGATGCCA
Organism: Actinomycetota bacterium; assembly: GCA_030860695.1. GTDB lineage: Bacteria > Actinomycetota > Actinomycetes > Mycobacteriales > Pseudonocardiaceae. The sequence continues at coordinate 18,531 of JALZHU010000060.1, read as the reverse complement.
AGGTTCGCCTTAACCTGCTCAACCCGCCGAACCCGCCTTGCTAGGAGGATGGAAGATGACAACACAGCAATTCTCTAGAACGTCGTCAACCGCTCCGCCTCCTGCTGCTTCGTCCTCGTTCGCTCGGTTCCTGTGGATCTTCACCACACTTGGAATTATCGTTGTCGTCGTCGTCATCGGCTTTCTGATCGGCATCGTCCGAGCCCTCGAATCAATCGATGACGGGCTGTTTACGGCGTCTGCCTCAGTGACGGGCGCGACGGGAGACGTCCAGCCTCTCCCTAACTACATCGCGACGATCAACTCTGCACTGACCGATATTGACACTTCGTTGAAGCCGATTCGTGGTCAGGTGGCCGATGCCACTGCTTCGCTGCAGTCGATCAGGGGTTCGGCACAGTCCATCGACGCGTCGTTGAAGGATACCTCTGCGTCGCTGGTCAACACGTCAGGGTCGCTGGTGAACACCTCGGGAGTCCTGATAGGCGCCTCCCAATCGGTGGCGACCATTTCCGCTTCGCTGGTGGACACCTCCAACGTGCTGCTGAACGTCCTTGGTACTGCCACCGCGATCCACGGTACGCTGGAGTCGGTCCAGAACGTGGACAGCCGAGGCACGGCCTTGGTTCCCCTACAGGTCACCCAGATCAACGAAAACCTGGCGGGTATTCAGGACGACACCAGTACCATCAACCTTCAGCTCCAGGAGGTCAACCGTCATCTGATCAACATTTGCACTTCGCCGACGCTGAGCCTGCTGCCTCCGTTCAGGTGCGACCCGGCCCAGCCGTAGGAGGTGACTGATGCGACGCTTAACTTCCCCTGCCCTCCCAGGGATCATGCTGGTGCTTGTCGTCCTCTGGGCACTCACCGCAGTGATTTTCTTGACGGGTATTTTGGCTGCGGCGAATCGGATCGAGAACCGTGTCGGCGTCATCAACAACGCACTGACGCCGATCAACACCGAACTCGACGTTGTCCCGATCCTGGCCAATGTCACTGATTCGGCCAACCAGATCCGTGATGCGGCTGTGAACCTCAGTCCGACGATCGGAAATATTGCCGACGCAGCCAGCACTATCGACACCAGCCTCAAAGAGATCAACGACGTCGTGGGTCCGATCAACAGATCCGTGAAGGAGATCAACGCTTCAGTTCTGGAGATCAACAGGAGTGTCGGTACGATCGCTCCGAACTTGGTCACAGTTCAGGGTCTGACTGGAACGATCAACGAGGCGGTTGACTCCATCGATGATGAACTCGCTGGTACCCTCAACAATGTGTACGACATCAGGAGCCGTGTCGTTGTAGCCACGGGCCAAGCCGATCACATTATCAGGAACTCCAGGGATATCCTCGGCGACACCGGATTCATCAGCGATACGGTCGGAACTGCGGGCATCCCGGCCACCATCAACGACCATGCGGATGACATCGAGGACACACCACTGCTCCTGAGAGGGTCAAATGCGGGAGTGATGCGGGAAATGGCTCTCGCGTCTGCCCGGAATGATCCCGCGGCCGCGCAGACCGCACTACCAACGCTGGACCTGCTGCCGCAGATTCCAGCACTGGGATTGCCGGCGCTGCCGTTGCCACCCACCGGGCAACTGCCGTCGGCGCTGAGCAACGTCCTGCAGGGACTGCCTCTAGTGAGTGACACCGGCGATCTTCTCAGTCAGGTGGTTGCACCGAAGTAGTCACAGCAGCTCCATAAAGTTCCCATCGGGGGGCGTCGACCACGTCAGGTCGGTGCCCCCCGATCTTCTTGTTCTGCCGATCGGTTTCTGGCCGAAACCCTGCAGTCAGCAGGCGGTCATCTGAATGCGGCGTCATGGTCTGATGCCCCTCAGAATCGAACCCCGCAGAATCGAACCCCGCAGAATCGGACCCCACAGAATCGGACCCCACAGAATCGGACCCCACAGAATCGGACACAGTGCGCTGCTCGTGTCGCTGTCCGGATCCGGTGCGCGACGCTGGATGACTGCGCCGCCTTGGCCGCCGAGCTGGATGCCCGTGGTGTACCAGCCTCGTTGCTGGTGGTGCCCCGCCGTCCCGGCGGCAGCGCCGCGCTGAAGTGGCTTCGGGAGCGCGGTAACCGAGGCGATGCGATGCTGCTACACGGTTACGACCACACCGCAGACCCGATCGGCTGCTGGGAATCGCATACCGTCGCGAGGCTGGGTCGCCGCGCAGAGTTCGCCACCTTGCCCGCGCATGAGGCAGGGCTGCGCCTGCAGGCGGCGAACATCCTGCTCGATCAATTGGGTCTGCGCACGGACGTCTTTGTCCCGCCGCGTTGGCTGGCCTCGGCGGGCACGCTGCGGGCGCTGCAGCAGCACGGTTACCGGGTCTGCGCCGACGCCACCGCGGTGCGAGACCTGTGTTCGGATCGGGTGCACCGCGCCAGGGTGCTCGGATTCAGTGTGCTCGGGTTGGGCGTTCTTGGGCTGGCGCCTGGTGATCGGGCTGAGCTGTGGTGGTGCCGGGCGATAGTGCTGGGCGCGGCCCGCGCTGCCCGTCGTGGTGGTCTGGTGCGTATCGCGGTGGATGCGACGGACCTGGCTCGCAGTGCGCGCCGGTCGGCTCTGCTGGACGCGGTGGATATCGCGCTGCACCACGGCGCTCGGCCTAGCACCTACTCGGCAATCATCGAACAGCCCGCGCTGGCCGCCTGATCCGCTCAGAGTTTGAGTGCCTCACCGTGTGCCACGACGTGCACCTCGGTTCCGGCAGGTGCCAGCTCGCGAAACAGCCCGTAGTGCTTATCAGGCTTGGCCAGGATTGCCTGGTGAATCGGCACCGCAAGGGGCGGGGCGACGTTGCCGCAGCGCCGTGGCGTGCCACGTGCCGACCGAACACAGGTAGTCTCGCTAGCGTGCCACGAGTGGTCGTCGATGTCGTTCCCAAAACCGAAATCCTCGATCCGCAGGGTCAGGCGATCGCGCGCGCATTGCCCCGGCTGGGTCTGCACGGGGTGCGCGACGTGCGGCAAGGCAAGCACTTCGAGCTCGATGTCGATGACGGCGTGGACAACGAGACACTGCATCGGATCGCCGCGGAGCTGCTCGCCAATCCGGTGATCGAGGACTGGATGGTGCGCCGGCTGTGAGCTCTTGCCGGATCGGCGTCATCACCTTCCCCGGCACGCTCGACGACGTCGACGCCGCACGTGCAGTGCGCCATGCTGGGGCTGAGCCGGTGCCGCTGTGGCACGCCGAGGAGGACCTGCACGGGGTGGATGCTGTGGTGGTCCCGGGCGGGTTCTCCTACGGCGACTACCTGCGAGCTGGCGCGATTGCCGCGCACCAACCGATCCTGCGAGCAGTGGTGGATGCCGCCGGCCGCGGCGTCCCCATCCTGGGAATCTGCAACGGTTTTCAGATCCTTTGCGAGGCGGGCTTGCTGCCCGGCGCGCTGGTGCGCAACGTCGGGCTGCATTTCGTCTGCCGCGACCAGCGGCTGCGAGTGGAGAGCAGCGCGACGGCCTGGACGGGCCGGTACTCGGCTGGCGCCGAAATCGTGGTGCCGCTGAAATCCATCGAGGGCCGGTACGTGGCAGACGCGTTGACGCTGGCGATGCTGGAAGGCGATGGTCGGGTGGTATTCCGCTACCTCGGTGGCAACCCGAATGGCGCGATGCACGACATCGCCGGCATCGCCTCAGCCGACGGCAGGGTGGTCGGCTTGATGCCGCATCCCGAGCACGCCATCGATCCGCTTACCGGTCCGTCAGCGGACGGTCTAGGTGTCTTCCGCTCCGCCGTAGATGCTGCCGTCGCGGTACTCGGCGCGGTGCGTGCTTAAGCACCTTGCTCAGGGACGGTAGGGCCCTCGCCGTGACCTGCCCAGCGCGGTAGCAGATCGGCGACCGCGAGGTCGACGGCGAACGGCTCGCTGACCGTGAGGCGCGGGCCCGCCCCGGTCATCTGGTAACAGTCACCGTGCCCGATGCTGTGCAAGCTGACCAGCGGCGGCTCGAGCTCGACTCGATTTCGACGGCCACCAGTACCTCCGCCGGCGCGAACCAGTGCCGTCCCGGCTGCTCGCTGCGCACCACCAGGACATCGGGTATGCGGGTCAGCTGCCGCCCGAAGCGGACCTCCACAGCCTGCGTCACGGCAAGCGGTTCGGGCGTAGCGGCCCCCAGGCGAACCAGCAGCCGGGCGGCGACGGCCTGGTGAAGGCTCGATGGCGACGGTGACACAGTCAGCGCTCCGTCTGTCAATTCGTAGCGGTGGTGGCTCTCCGGGAATGCGTCGAGGTCGTCGACGGTCCAGCCTCCGGACGGCACCATCAGCGGATCGGTCATCGTCGCCTCCTCGTGTGCGGGAGTCTATCGCCGTGCCCTTGACCGCAGCTCGGCTCCGAATGGTGCTCCCAGCGCGGCCCGTAGGCTCGACAGCGTGCAGAGCGGGGTGCAGCCGTACCGGGAGTTGGGGCTAGCCGATGACGAGTACGCGCGGATCCGGGAGATCCTCGGTCGCCGGCCGACGCCGGCCGAGTTGGCGATGTATTCGGTGATGTGGAGCGAGCACTGCTCCTACAAGTCCTCCAAAGTGCACCTGCGCTACTTCGGCCAGACGACCACCGAGGCGATGCGGCAGCGGATGCTCGCCGGTATCGGAGAAAATGCTGGTGTCGTCGAGGTCGGCGACGGTTGGGCGGTGACATTCAAGATCGAATCACACAACCATCCGTCCTATGTGGAGCCCTATCAGGGCGCGGCGACCGGCGTCGGCGGGATTGTCCGCGACATCATGGCCATGGGTGCCCGCCCGATCGCGGTTGCGGACTCCCTGCGCTTCGGTCCCGCCGACGCCGCAGACACCGCACGGGTGCTGCCTGGTGTGGTCGCCGGGATCGGCGGCTACGGCAACTGCCTCGGCTTGCCCAACATTGGTGGCGAGGTCGCCTTCGACCCTTCCTATGCGGGCAATCCGCTGGTCAACGCGCTGTGCGTCGGGCTGCTGCGGGTGGCTGACCTGCATCTGGCGCATGCCAGCGGCACCGGCAACAAGATCGTCTTGTTTGGCGCACGTACTGGTCTGGACGGCATCGGCGGGGTCTCGGTGCTAGCCAGCGAGAGTTTCAGCGCCGATTCCGGGGATCACGGTGCCGGAAGAAAGAAGCTGCCCAGCGTTCAGGTGGGCGACCCGTTCGCCGAGAAGGTGCTGATCGAATGCTGCCTGGAGCTCTTCGACGCCGGCTTGATCGTCGGCATTCAGGACCTCGGTGGGGCGGGGTTGTCCTGCGCGACGAGTGAGATGGCCAGTGCCGGAGACGGTGGCATGCAGGTGGATCTCGACGCGGTGCCGCTGCGGACGCCAGGCATGACAGCGGCCGAGATCCTGTGCAGCGAGTCCCAGGAGCGGATGTGCGCCGTGGTGCGTCCCTCCGATGTGGATGCCTTCATGGCGGTGTGTGCCAAGTGGGAGGTCACCGCAACGGTGATCGGTGAGGTGACCGACAGTGATCGCCTAGTGATCACCTGGCGCGGCAACACCGTGGTAGACGTGCCGCCCCGCACCGTCGCGCACGGAGGCCCGGTCTACCACCGTCCGGTGAAACGGCCGTCCACTCAGGATGCCCTGCAGGAGTCCACTCCGGACGTGCTGGAACGGCCGTCCACACCGGACGCCCTGCGTGCCACGGTGCTGCGGATGGTGGCCAGCCCCGGACTGTGCTCGCGGGCCTGGGTGACCAACCAGTACGACCGTTATGTGCGCGGCGGCACCGTGCTCGCGCAACCCAGCGACGCGGGCGTGGTGCGCATTGACGAGACCACCCAACGTGGGGTGGCGGTGGCCACCGATTGCAACGCCCGGTACTGCGCGCTGGACCCCTACACCGGCACCCAACTTGCGCTGGCCGAGGCCTACCGCAACGTCGCGGTCACCGGTGCCACCCCGCTGGCCGTGACGAACTGCCTCAATTTCGGCGCGCCTACTGATCCCGGCGTGATGTGGCAGTTCGAGCAGGCCGTCCACGGGCTGGCCGACGGTTGCGCCGCCCTCGGCATCCCGGTCACCGGGGGAAACGTAAGCTTTTTCAACCAGACCGGGAACACCGCCATCCTGCCCACCCCGGTGATCGGGGTGCTTGGCATGATTGATGACGTGCGCCGGCGGATCCCGACCGGATTGGGCGGTGCCGGTGACGAGGTCTGGCTGCTTGGCGAGACCCGCGATGAGTTCGGCGGCAGCGAGTGGGCGCACGAGGTGCACAGGCACCTCGGCGGCCGCCCGCCTGCGGTGGATCTGGCCCGCGAGCAGGCGATCGGCGCGGTGCTCGCCGCCGCCTCCCGCGACGGCCTGGTAAGCGGGACCCATGATCTGTCCGACGGCGGTCTGGCACAGGCGCTGGTGGAGGCGTGCCTGTTCAGCGGAGTCGGCGCTCGGGTGACCCTGCCGGCACAGTTTGATCCGTTCGTCGCGCTGTTCTCCGAGTCCTCCGCGCGCGTCTTGCTCAGTGTGTCGCGCACACATGCCCACCGTGTCGCGCAGCTGTGTACGGACCACGGGGTACCGGTGACCCGCCTGGGTGAGATCCATGCCGCACCCGCACTGGAGATCACCGGAATCGCCACCCTGGGCCTCGACGAGCTCCGGGCAGCCTGGGACGCCACCTTGCCTGCCCTGTTCGGCACCCCGGGAGAAGGTGCACGTGCGCAGCCGAGTTGATCCGGAGGAGTTGCGGGAAGCTGTCGCGAGCGTTGTGGCGTGGCTTGATGGGGAGGGGGCGCGGCCCGGGCGCAGCGAGCTGGCACACGCCGTCCGGCTGAGTCTTCGCACCCTGGCGACGGTGGCTCCCGGCGCGACGGTGGAGGTGCGGGTACCACCGCTCGCCGCGGTGCAGTGTGTCGCGGGGCCCAGACATACCCGGGGAACCCCACCCAACGTGGTGGAGACCGACCCACGGACCTGGCTTGAGCTCGCCACCGGCCGGGTGACCTGGGCCGCCGCATTGGCCGACGGGCGGGTGGCGGCATCGGGGTCCCGCGCCGACATCTCGGGATGGTTGCCGTTGGTGCAGCCTAGACCGCGCATCATGGAGGACATGACCACCATGGGAGATGTGACGCTGTCCCGGTTCGCCTCCGCCATGGCCGAGTTCGATCGCCGGGTGCGGGCCGTGCGGCCAGACCAGTGGCAGAACCAGACGCCTTGCACCGAGTGGGATGTCCGGGCGCTGGTGAATCACCTGGTCACCGAGCAGCTGTGGGCGCCGCTGCTGCTTGACGGTGCCACCATCGACGACGTCGGGGATCGCTTCGATGGTGATCAGCTCGGCGACGACCCGGTGGCGGCCTGGGAGAGCGCCGCAGCTGCGGCGCGGGAGGCGTTCGCGGCCCCGGGCGCCCTGCGGCGGTCGGTCGAGCTGTCCTACGGGCGCCGGCCCGCCGACGGGTACTGCCAGGAGATGACCCTGGACCTGACCGTGCATGCCTGGGACCTGGCCCGGGGAATCAAAGCTGATGAGCGACTCGACGAGGAACTAGTTCGCGACATGCTGGCCTTCGTCGAGCCGCAGGTCGATCAGCTGGCTGGCACCGGGTACTTCGCACCGCCTGTCGACGTGGGCGACGACGCTGACGCTCAGACCCGGCTGCTGGCCCTGCTCGGGCGCTGGGCGTGAGCATCTGGCCGGGACAAACCAAGCGAGCCACCCGGCCAGTCGCGCACAGGGCCCAATGACAGCCCGTAGACTAGGAACCGTCACCAATTCACCCCGTCGCCAATTTCCGTCAACCCAAATTTCGTTGACACACCTCCCGTGGAGTCGCAAGTGGGCAACGAGACGCCCCGACCTGACCCCGATCACAACCGTCGAGACGACTACACCGGACCGCGCGAGGAGTGCGGTGTGTTCGGGGTTTGGGCGCCTGGCGAGGAGGTCGCCAAGCTGGCCTACTTCGGCCTGTTCGCCTTGCAGCACCGTGGCCAGGAGGCCGCCGGCATCGCGGTGTCCGACGGCTCGCAGGTGCTAGTGTTCAAAGACCTGGGTCTGGTCAGTCAGGTGTTCGATGAGCAGGTGCTGTCCAGCCTGTCCGGGCACATCGCGCTCGGGCACTGCCGTTACTCCACCACCGGCTCGACCACGTGGGAAAACGCCCAGCCAACTTTTTGCACCACGGCCACCGGGTCGGGCCTAGCGCTGGGGCATAACGGCAATCTGGTCAACACCGCCGAACTGCTGGAGCAGGCTCGCAAGGTCGGCGCACCTACCCGCAACGGCGCCACCACCGACTCTGACCTGATCACCGGGCTGCTCGCCACCGCCGCGGCGGACACCGGCATCGAAAACGCCGCCCAGCGCCTGCTGCCCCAGCTGCGAGGGGCGTTCTCGCTGGTGTTCTGCGACGAGGACACACTCTACGCTGCGCGCGACCCGCACGGCGTCCGTCCGCTGGTGCTGGGCAGGCTAGAGCGCGGCTGGGTGGTCGCCAGCGAGACCGCGGCGCTGGACATCGTCGGTGCTAGCTTCGTCCGGGAGGTCGAACCGGGTGAGCTGCTGGCCATCGACGCGGCCGGGCTGCGCAGCTCCCGCTTCGCCAATCCCGATCCCAAGGGCTGCATGTTCGAGTACGTCTATCTGGCCCGCCCGGATACCACGATCGCCGGGCGCGGGGTGCACGCCACCCGGGTGGAGATCGGCCGCCGGTTGGCGCGAGAGCACCCCGTCGACGCCGACCTGGTCATCCCGGTGCCGGAGTCGGGCACCCCAGCGGCGATTGGATATGCGCAGGGCTCGGGAATCCCGTACGGCTCGGGTCTGGTGAAGAACGCCTACGTCGGGCGCACCTTTATCCAGCCGTCCCAGACGATCCGCCAGCTGGGCATCCGGCTCAAGCTCAACCCGCTGCGGGACGTCATCCGTGGCAAGCGCCTCGTGGTGGTGGACGACTCCATCGTGCGTGGCAACACTCAGCGCGCCTTGGTCCGGATGCTGCGTGAGGCCGGGGCTATTGAGGTGCATGTCCGGATTGCCAGCCCGCCGGTGCGTTGGCCGTGCTTTTACGGGATCGACTTTGCCTCCCACGCCGAGCTGATCGCCAATGGTGCCGACGTTGAGGGGGTACGGCGCTCCATCGGGGCCGACAGTCTCGGTTACGTCAGCCTTGACAACCTCATCGCCGCCTCCGAACAGCCGGTCTCCCGTCTATGCACGGCGTGTTTCGACGGTCGCTACCCGATCCCGCTCCCACCCGACGAGTTCATCGGGAAGCATCTGCTCGAAGACGTCGCGCCGAAGATGCACTGCGCCATTTCCTGACTGGGCAGCCCCTGACCGAGTAGCGTGACTGTTACCCCAGGTAGGGGTACTGCCTGTAGGGCTCTTTCGCGCCATTGCTACCCGTGTCCTGGAGCGCCCGCCATGACCGAGATTGACAGCCCGCATCCCACCTACGCCGCAGCCGGAGTGGACATCGCGGCCGGGGAGCAGGCCGTCACCGCGCTGCGCCCGCACGCCGAGCGGACTCGCCGCCCGGAGGTGCTGGCCTCCGTCGGTGGGTTCGCCGGTCTGTTCAAGCTCAAGCTCGACCGCTGGCGCGAGCCCGTCCTGGCCAGCTCGACCGACGGCGTTGGCACCAAGATCGCGGTAGCGCAGGCGATGGACGTGCACCACACCATCGGTATCGACCTGGTGGCGATGGTCGTCGACGACCTGGTGGTCTGCGGAGCCGAGCCGTTATTCCTGCAGGACTACATCGCCGTCGGGAAGATCGTGCCGGAGCGGATCGCAGACCTCGTCCGGGGAATCGCCGACGGCTGCGTGCAGGCTGGCTGTGCGCTCCTGGGCGGGGAGACTGCTGAGCATCCCGGGATGATGACCGACGACGACTACGACCTGTCCGCGACCGGGGTGGGCGTAGTAGAGGCCGACGCCATCCTGGGGCCCGATTGTGTCCGGCCCGGTGACGTGGTGGTGGCGATGGGCTCCTCGGGGCTGCACGCCAACGGCTACTCCCTGGTCCGGCACGTGCTGCTCGACATCGCCCGATTGCCTCTGGACGGGCACGTCGAGGAATTCGGCCGCACGCTGGGAGAGCAGTTGCTCGAACCTACCCGGATCTACGCCAAGGACTGCCTTGCGTTGATCGCAGAAACCGAGGTGCGGACCTTCGCACACATCACCGGCGGCGGTCTAGCGGCGAACCTGTCGCGAGTCATGCCGCGCGGGCTGGTCGCTGTGCTGGACCGTGGCAGCTGGACGCCAGCTGCGGAGTTCGCGCTGATCGCCCGCCGCGGCCGGGTGCAGCGCGCGGAGATGGAGCGCACGTTCAATATGGGCGTCGGGATGGTCGCGGTGGTCGACCCGGCTGAGGTGGATCGCGCGCTGGCCGTGCTGACCGCCCGGCACGTGCCGGCATGGGTACTAGGCGAGGTGCACAAGTCCCGCGATGTCACCATCGACCCTACGATCGACACCGCCGCGAAAGACTCCGTCCGCGCGGTACTCCGCGGGGATCACCCGCGGTTCTGACCGGGCTGGTGAGCGACGGCTTCTTCAGCGGTGCGGGCCTCAGCGACGGTACTCGTCGTACTCGTCGGTGTAGGCCTCATCGGCGCGGTCGTCCTCGCTGCGGTCGCTGTAGCTGCCGCCGTTGCCGCCCGACAGCTCTCGCTGGAGAGCCTCAAGATCCGTGGCGGGGGAGTTGTACTTGAGCTCCCGGGCCACCTTCGTCTGCTTGGCCTTGGCTCGGCCGCGCCCCATGGCTCGACCCCCTCGCACGCAGGGACGGGGCCCGCCGGGGGAGTCGGCGGCCTCGTTCTCTCGACAACTTACGTTGGTACCACCGTACAGGGTTCCGCGAGCCGGATGCGACGTGGCACGAGACCGCACGCCCAGCCCGTCGCAAATGTGCTCCAGCGCCGTCAGATTCCGCACCTGACGGCCCGCATGATCTCCGGCACCTCAGACTGCGACTGCCCGGTACGCCGAGCGATCTCCCGCTGACTGACCCCTCTTGGTGGAACAGCCGATACACCGCACCCACATCACGAGCGGCCAGCGCCGCCCGTACCTCAGGGCGCTCATACCACTGCGGTACTGGTCGCAGCGGGCGTGACTTGGTCATCGGGGCTCGCGCTGACCACGTCATCGGGCTGTCACCCACTGCACGCTGACCGGCTCCTGGGCGTATCGCCGGAACCACGACCGCGGATGGTCCCTCAGGTCCCAGTGACCACGCCGACCTGGGAAACCCACGAAGTGCACGCCGGAATCCGGGCGTACGAAAGCACAGATTCAAACCTGTCGGACGGCTGGGATGCTCCGGGGTATTGGCTCGGCACCAAATGCGACGAGATTGTCATCGACGCCCTCCGCGACGAATTCCCGGGCCCGTCTCTAGTACGCAAACTGGGGTTGCTAGGGTCGCCGCCGAACTCACGCCATCCGTGACGAGGCTAGGATTGTTCTGTTCCTGCAGATCGCGCCTTCCCCGGGTCGGCGGGCCGGGTCTGCTCGGCGAGCAGCTCGTCCACCGAGGCGGTCCCGCTGGCATACCGGGAGCCGATCTCAGCGTTGAAAGTGTCCACAACACGCTGCACCTCGCGGCGGCGTTGCGATACGGAGGCCTCCTCTGTGCCGTAAGCTTGCAGAGCGCCGTCGAGCTGCTCGCAGGATAGTGATCCGACATCGGAGAGATCGACATTGGACACCAGCGCCTCGATGTGGCGGTGGTGCGCCTCGGTCCGTGAGGGCTGCAGCGTCTGGTGGCGCCCCGAGCCGGTTGCCGGGCCCACGGCGTTCACCGCCAGGATGCGGGCCAGCTCGGCGACGATGGGAGCGCTGCCACCCTCGCGGCGGCGTCGTTGCTCGGCGCGCATGATGTCGATCCGGGCATGCAACAGCCGGCGCAGGTAGGAAAGGTCGGTCTCCTCCTGCGCTGCGTCATCCCGGCGCGCGCGCACCTCGGCCAGCTCAAGCTCACCGAGACCGGCACTGTACGCGGGATCCAACACCCGGTCGATCCTCCGGCGCCCACCAGGACGCATCTCGATCACGGGACTATCCTGCCACCTTTGGAGCATTCAGCCGACTGAGCGTGGTTGTTCGGGCCCGTTTACCCCGCTGAGCCCGCTCAATGCGAAATCAAGGGGACCGTAGACGGCGTAGGGCTGCTCGGCCTGGGGGTTCGCCGGTATCGGGGGGGATGGAGCTGGGGTCGACTGCGGCGGCTGCGTGTCCGGCTTGTAGGGGAGTGCTTGGGTCTATCGAGTGTTTGAGCAGAGCCAGGGCGATCGGGCCTTGTTCGTAGTGGGTGGTCACCGTGCCGACCCGGCCGACCACCCGCTCGCCGGCCCGCACTGGATCCCCTGTGGTGGGCATTGTCTCGGGGGACTCCAGGTGCAGCAGCACTAACCGCCGCGGCGGGCGGCCCAGATTCGCCACCCGCGCCACCGTCTCCTGGCCCCGGTAGCACCCCTTATCCAGGTGCACCGCAGGACCGATCCAACCGACCTCGTGCGGGATGGTGCGCTCGTCGGTGTCGATTCCCAGTCGTGGACGTAGCGCTGCTACCCGAAGGGCCTCATAAGCCCAGGTGCCAGCCGGGGTGGCACCAGCCTCGACCAACCGCTGCCATGCCTTGGCCAGCTCGCCACGCGGCACCAGCAGGTCGGCCTGGCCTGTCCAGGCACGCACGAACCCGCCTAAGTCCCCGACCTGCGTGATCACCTGGTTGGTGTTGGGACCCAACAGTGAGAGCACGGCCAGCTCGCCGGTCGCATCCCGCGGCGCCACCTTCGACCAGAACACCATTGAGTGGAGATAGGCCAGCAACTGCTGCGCCTGGCCAGGTTCGGTGTCCAGCCACACTGTCTCGTGCACATGGGAGACCACCGCGTGATGCTCGACGTGTCCCCGCAGGTCCAGGACCAGTGCCTCGGTGTGCTCGCCCTCGTCCAGGGCGAGCAGGTGCTGGGAGGTGATGGTGTGCAGCCAGCTCAATCGGTCCTCGCCTGGTACGGCGAGCACCTCACGGTGCGACCGGTCAACCACCGCGACGTCGCGCTCGGCGGCGCGCTGCTCACCCAACGGGTCACCGTGGTGCCAGGCCACCCCGGCGTCGGGAGACCCGTCGGGCGGCGGCACCGCACTTGGCAGCCCCAGCAGAGGTGACGTCACGAGCCGTCAGTCTCCGCTGCAGGCTCGGCTTGCTCGGCGCAGCGCACGCAGCGCCCGGTTAGCGCCAGGTGGCTGGGGTCGAGCACGAACCCGAACCGGTGTCGCAATCGCTCGGCGAACTCGGTGAGCTCCTCAGGGGGTATCTCGATGATCTCTCCACACCGGTGGCACACCAAGTGCACGTGCTCATGTGCTTGGGTGGAGTAACTCGGCGCGCCGTGCCCGAGGTGGGTGTGCCGGACCAGTTCGAGGCCCTCGAGCAGGTCGAGGGTGCGGTAGACAGTGGTGATGTTGACCGCGGGTGCGACGCGTTGGACGTGCTCGCAGATCCGCTCCGGTGTGGCATGGTGCAATGCCCGCACCGCATCGAGCACGAGTTGCCGCTGCGGGGTCATCCGCATCCCGCGCTCGTGAAGCGTACGGCGCAGGTTGGTATCCACAATCACTGATGGTAGCGCCACGCGCTGCGCCCAAACGTGTACTAGCGCTGCTGACCGACCGTCTCGCCGACCCGGACGCCCCCCGCTGCGAGGCCTGCTGCATTGCCGTTGCCGAACCCGCCGCGACGCGGATAGCGTGCAGGCACACGGGAAAGGAGGTGGTCCAAGGTTGAACGGCTATAGGACTCGTGAGGTGGCTGTCAGCTAGAGCCGCCGACGGCCGTGGAAGGCCACCTTCACCTGGACGGCGTTGAGAACAACGGCGGACTGCGAGAGGCGGCCGGCGAATCCAAGGCAGTCACCCGGCCTCCGGGGTGCCCGAGCACTAGTCCCGCTCGGGCTCGTCGCTCCTGCGACGGCCCCGGGGGCCGTCTGCTGTCCAGAGCCCCCTGCGACGGCCTCGAGGGCCGTCTGCTGTCCCGAGCCGTCGCCCCATTCAGGTAGCGCGCTCGTCAGCCGATCACTCTGCGCAGCCGCGCGGACACATGTGGCTGCATGGGTTGGCCGACCATTGCGCGTTGCTCGACGTAGGCGAGGTCGCCGCCCTCGACGATGCCGTAGAGCCGGTGGGCGCCGCTGACTTCCTTGGCCGAGGAACTCCGCACTACCGCGTCGGTGGCCAGCTCCCACGAGGTCTGGTTGCGCGGTCGACCGTAGTAGAGCTCCACGATGCCGGTGCCGTGTGCAGCGAGTACCTCGATGCTGTCATCGGCTTGAGGCCGCCAGAAGCCCGTCTCCCGGGCCGCCGGTCGGATCACCTCACCGGCGTCGTCGAGCAGCCACGCCCGTGATTCGTAACGCAAGAACGGCCGCCCGTCGTGGCAGAATACCACCTGCTGGCCGAAGTGATACGGCCCGTCGATGGTCGGGTAGACGACCTCGCCCTCGCCGCGCCAGACACCGACCAGCGGCAGCAGCATCAGGCAGTGGGGGTGCAGCTCGGGCCCCTCGCGTAGGTTCGCGGTATCACCGAGAATCGGCAGGTCAGTGAACTCTGGGAGGTTGCGGATGCCGGTGCTCCGGGCGCGCTCGGCGGCTGCCCGCAGCACCTCGTCGCCGCTGGAACTGTTGGAGCTGGCTGCCACCCCCGGGATCATAGGGTGGGCAGCGGCCAGCGGTGCTCCCTGCCCGGGCGAGTGGCGATCTCAACCTTGGAGAGGCGTAGCAACGTCCCACACAGCGCAGTCGCGGCTACCGCTGTTCGTTGCAATCATTGCCGGACGTTGCGGTGCACCGGGGGCAGAAGTGCTGACGATACTCGCGGGTTCACCGTTGCCGGGGCCGTTGCCGTGTCAGCTCCTCCCGCGCTAGGCAGCAAGCTCGCGCAGCTCCTCGACCTCCGGCACCCCGTGGTATCTGCTCACTACGGTGATCAGCTCGTCAGCTCGCCACGCGTTGGACGGCACCAGGTGATCGCCCCTAGGGCGAGCACCCGGCAGTGTGCGGCCTCATCGGGCCGCCCCAGCCGCGCCAGCACGAGCCCGAGGTCGAGATAGGCCGTGGCGAGCCGGCGGGGCCGCCCCCCGGTCTCGTAGCGCGCGGCGGCGTGCCGACCGATCTTTTCCGCGGCCGGGTCCCCAAGCCACGACAGTACGGCAAGTACGGCATTCGGCGGCGACGAGCAGGCGACGCCGGCGGGCGAGGGTGGCCCGGCCGTCGAGTAAGGAGCCGATCTGGCAGGCCCTGGAGCGTACGTTGCGCAGGAGCTCGGCGGGCGGCTGTCGGGTGTAGGCCCGGGCCAGTTGGTCCACTCTGAGGTCCAACAGGTCGAGCGTGGCCGAGCTGGCGTCGCTGGCTGCGGCTCGGGCGGCGAGCTCCAGCAGCTCTGTGGGTCGCCCATCATCACTAGTGGTCCGCACGCGCGGCACCCGGTCTGCGGCTTGCCAGATCGCCAGCAGAGCGCCATCCGCGACCAGGGCGGCATCGAGTGCCCGGACGACGGTCTGGGTCGGCCAGCGGCGCCCGTGCTCAATGTGGTGGGCGTAGCCTCGGTGCACGTGCGCCCGGTTGGCGACGTCGGCTAGGGACAGGCCAGCGTCGGCTCGACGTCGGGCCAGCTCGCGACGGAGGCAAGCCGTGACTGAGTGGTTCACACCGCTGGGCGGCCAGTGCAGCGCCGGCGCGATCGTTGTTCCGTGCCTAGTCACAGACCTGGGGGACGTCGCGCGATGTGCAGCCACGTCCGCGGCTGGTGGCTCCGAACGTGTGCTTCTCCCATGTCAATCGCCTGCAGGGCGATGGGCATCAGCGAGGCGAGGTCCGGAATCATGTGGTGGCCTCGTTGCATGGTGCTCTGGAAGCAGCGTTGATGAAGCCTGGGTCGGTGGGGAGAGGCTGGTTTAGGTAGGACAGCGCTTGGTCGGTGCACTCAGGCAGGGGCTGGTCGGTGTCAAGGCGTAGTTTCGTATCGGGGATCGGCTCGGTGCTGGCCTGAAGCCGCCGGTACAGCTCGATGTCGCGGTTGGCTGCGGGGTGCGCGCGGCGTGTGGTGTCCGGGTGCAGCCGTTGTTCGATGGTGGTCCCGACGCAGACGCACTCGATGAGCCGCAGCCGGCGCCTCCCGAGCGCGGGATTATCGGCCCGCCCACATCGCTGGTCTGCTCGTGAAGGCGGTGAGCTGATGAGTCGAATTCCCCTCCAGCCGACGCTGCCGATGTTGACCCTCGACGGCACCGGCAGCCAGGTCCCGTTACTGCTCGTGGACGGGCACAACCTGCTGTGGGGGGCCACCTTCGGATTTCCAGCGCCGATCTATTCCCGCGACAAGACCCGGCTGTTCACCGGCCTATTCGCCTTCTTTGCGCTGCTGCGGGTAGCAATCCGCGACGACGTCCCCGGCGCTGCCGCCGAGGTCATTGTGATCTTCGACGGTGAGCATGGCGCGGCCAGCCGCCAACAGGCCCACGAGGACTACAAAGCCAGCCGGCCCGCAGACGACCAGGCGCTGGCACCGCTGCATTTCCTGCCCGACGTCAAGCGGGGCCTAGACCACTGCGGGCGCAAGCTGGTGACCCCGCACGAGGTGTACACCCGCCACCAGGTCACCCCCACACAGTGGGCCGATTTCCGGGCGCTGGCCGGGGATGCTGCCGACGAGATCCCCGGGGTGCGCGGCATCGGCGCCAAGACGGCGGCGACGCTGCTTGGCGGCGGGTTGACTCTCGATGACCTGCCCTGCTCCGGTCGTCTA
This sequence comes from Actinomycetota bacterium, assembly GCA_030860695.1. Lineage (GTDB taxonomy): Bacteria > Actinomycetota > Actinomycetes > Mycobacteriales > Pseudonocardiaceae. The sequence goes on along the minus strand of JALZHU010000060.1, from coordinate 1,761 downwards.
GCCACCGGCCGCGCTCGGGCGGTGGCCGAGCAGTTCGAGCTCGCCCTCAAATGGCGTGACATGATCCGTCTGAATACCGGCTTGGAGCTGCCGTGGTGGCCCACCGGCCACGCCAGCCCGCCGCTGCCCCACCCTGCGGATGTCGTCGATCAGCTCGGTCTATGGTGAGTCCAGCCGACTCGGTGCTGACGGTCATGGCCCACCCGGATGACGCGGAGCTGTGGGCGGGTGGCACGTTGGCCCTTCACGCCCAGGCCGGGGCGCCGATCACCATCGCGGTACCCCGGACGAACGAAGTACGCGACCGGGAGGCCGCTGCCGGCGCCGAGGTCCTCGGCGCCGCGCTGCGCTTGCTCGATGAGCTCACCGCCGACGCGCTGCGTGGCTTGCTCACTGAGCTGCGCCCCGAGGTCGTGATCACCCACAACGCCGAGGACATCCACCCCTCCCACCAGCACGCCGCGCAAACCCTGCTCACCGCTGTTCCCCGGGTCGTGATCGCGACCGGGCACCCGCGCCGGATCTACACCTGCGACGGATACCACAATTTCCGCCGGGACGGCCGCCCCCTGCACCTGCCGGTAATCGTGGACGTGACCAGCGTGTGGGAGACGAAGATGCGCGCCCTGGCCGAACATGTGTCCCACCCATCGCCGAGCACTTTAGGCCTATGGCCGAGACGCTAGGCCGGCTGCACGGTGGTCGCATCGGGGTGCGCTACGCCGAAGCCTTCGCACCCGTGCCGGTCCTGGGCCGACTGCCCGCCAGCCCGCACCTGTAGCGCAGCAGCGATGACCACTCCCAGCGCGGCAGTCTGCGAGTACAGCGTCGCCGCCACCGACGCCCAGCTCGCCCTTGCCGCGGAACTGGCGTGGGTCGCGGTTGCGTATACTCACTCGCCGGCCACGGTCGCCCGCACCTCGAAACGCCTTGTCATCGAGCGCAGCGCCCTCCTGAACATGCCGCGCGCCCGACCCCGTACGGCGCCCGCCACAGCGAGCCGCCAGCCCGCACAACGACGTTTCCTGCCAGCCGAGCCCCAGATACTGGGACTATTCGGTGATTTGCACAACCGCCGAGTCGGCTCATCCCAGCGCATGCCGGTACGTCCTACGCTTCGCCCACATGGCAGGCCTGGCTTTGACGTTGGGATTTCTCTATGTGTTGATCGTGTTCGTTGCCCAACCAGTCCTGCTGCACCAGCGCACCGGGCATTCCGTGTGGTTAGCCACCCTGGGTTCCACTAAATGGGAGCGGGCTGCGAACCTGCTGTTCTTGCTCGGCTGCGGCCTGGATCTGGCCAACCCCGCCCTCGCCATCGCCAACATCCTGCACCCGGTAACCCTGCCCAGCCCACATGTCACCACAACCGTCGCCATCGCGATGTTCACTGCCAGCCTGGTCCTGGTTGTGATCTCTCAATGGGTGATGGGCGACGCCTGGCGGACCGGGATCGACCCAGGGCACCCCACCAAACTGGTCACCAGCGGACCCTTCAGACTGATTCGCAACCCCACCTACACCAGCCTGCTCGCCTGCTCACTTGCCATCGGGTTACTCGTCCCCACCGTGCTTGCTCTGGCCGCAATGCTGATCTGCCTGGCCGCCCTCCAGGTCCAAACCAGGCTGGTTGAAGAGCCCCACCTGCGACGCGTCCACGGCGAGGCCTACCAACGCTACGCCGCCCGAGTCGGCCGATTCCTGCCCTGGCTCGGTCGGCTACCTGGCAGGGCCCCGTGAGTGGCGATGCGAGTCAGAGCT
>JALZHU010000314.1 GCA_030860695.1 Actinomycetota bacterium | reverse complement strand
AAAGCCAACAATGAAAACCCAAAACCATTCGTCTGGACTGCCACTGCCGAGCAGATCCTCGCCAAGGTCGCCCGTGGGCGAGTCGCTCTCCAGCAGGTGGAAATCAATAATGAGACACTACACTAGGTTCCGCCGCTTTCCTTCCGCTTTCCGGCCGCTTGCCGCCGTTCACCCACCGACGCACCACAGGTCACCCAGGTGACCAGGAGGAACCAATGAGAGCGCTGGCAAGCGCATGCGTACCGATCGAGGGAACGTACGGTTACCACCTGCCATCGCGTGGCTACACTCGGTGCCAGACCGGCTGTCGGGCGGGAAGAGTTGGGGGTGGCGGATGGACTTCGAGATTCTCGGCCCGCTGCGGGTGCGGCAGGGCGAGCAGCCGGTCCAGCTTTCCGCGCCAATGCCCCGCATGGTGCTCGGGGTTCTGCTCACACGGGCGAACACACCGGTGCCGGTGGACGTTCTGGTGGATGCGCTCTGGGCCGGCCAGCGAGACCCGCGCGCGGCCAAGAAACTACAACTTCACGTGCATCGGTTGCGGCGGGTGCTGGGCGATCCGGCGCGGATCCGCTTCGAGCAGGGCGGCTACACGCTGCGCGTGCACCCTGGCGAATTGGACGCCGAGCGATTCGAGTCCGCACTCGCCGCGGGCGCCGACGCTGGACAGCCGGCGCGCGCCGTTGTACTGCTGCGCAGGGCCCTGCGGTTGTGGCGTGGGGACCCCTTCAGCGATATCACCGACCTGCCGCTGCTGCGCGCCGAGGCCGACCGGCTAACGGAGCGCCGGCTGGCCGGCCTCGCCCAGCTGTATGCCGCCGAGCTGGCCTGCGGTCACGCCAATGCGATCATCCCCGAACTCGTCGAGCTGGCCGCGCAGCACCCAATGCGGGAACAGCTACAGGGATTGTTGATGACCGCGCTGTACCAGGCCGGCCGGCAGGCCGAGGCGCTGGAGGTCTATCACCGCACCCGGGGCGCCCCGGTCGAACAGCTGGGGCTGGAGCCCGGTAACGAGTTGCAACGGTTGGAGCACGCAATCTTGACCGGCGACCCGATGCTGGAGGCCCCGACGACACCCTCGATCACTCCAGCGCAGCTGCCCGCCGACATCACCGACTTCACGGGTCGCAAGGCCCAGCTTGCCACGGTGCAGCACCTGGCTGCAGCGGCGGATCACTCCGCAACGGTACTCGTCGCAATCACCGGCAAGGCCGGGGTGGGAAAGACAACCCTCGCCGTGCACGCCGCGCACCGGCTACGGGTCCGGTATCCCGATGGACAGCTGTTCGTCAACCTGCGTGATGCGCAGGCCCACCCACTGGCACCGGCGGACGTGCTGGCCCGGTTCCTGCGTTCGCTCGGGGTGGACCGCATGGCGATCCCCGACGACACCGAGGAACGCGCCGCGTTGTATCGCAGCCTGCTGGCCGACCGTCGGCTGCTCATCCTGCTGGACAACGCGGCGTCCGAGGCCCAGCTGCGACCGCTCCTGCCAGGCACGTCCGGCTGCGCGGTGCTGGTCACTAGCCGGGCGCGGCTGGCCGGCCTGAACGGCGCCCGGCTGGTCAACTTGGACATCTTCGAGCCCGACCAGGCCGTCGAGCTGCTGGCACGGGTCGCTGGACCGCGGCGGGTGGCGGCGGAACCCGCGGCAGCCAGGCACATCGTGCGGCTATGCGGTTTCCTGCCGTTGGCCGTCCGGGTCGCCGGAGCGCGGCTGGGCGCTCGCCCGCACTGGCCGTTGTCCCGTCTCGAGGCTGACCTGACCGACGAGCGCCACCGCCTCGACAAGCTGCGGCTCGGAGATCTGGAAGTACGGGCCAGCCTTGCGCCGAGCTACGAAAGCCTGGACGCGATGGCTCAGCGCGCCTTCCGGCGCCTCGGTCTGCTCGAGATCCGCGACTTCGCCCCTTGGGTGCCCGCAGCCCTGCTTAACATTCCCCAGGCCAGGGCCGAGGAGCTGGTGGACACCCTGGTCGATATGCACCTGCTCGACGTGGCCGGGAACGACACTTCGGGGCGGTTGCGTTACCGCTTCCACGACCTGCTGCGCGCCTACGCCCGGGAAGTGGTTGCCACCCAGGAGCCGGAAGCCGACCGACTTGCGGCGCTGGACCGGGCGTTCGGGGGTTGGCTAGCCCTGGCCGAAGCGGCGGGGCGCTGCATGGCCAGTTCCGCCTTCGCCGGCACCTTCGAACCCCGGACGTGCTGGCGACCGGAGGAGTCGGTAGTCACCTCTGTGGTCGCCGACCCCTCCGGCTGGTTCAAGGCCGAATGGGCGGCCCTGGTCGACGCCGTCGAGCAGGCATATTCGGTCGGGTCAGACCAGCTCGGCTGGGCGCTGGGCGTACGGCTGGCCAGGTTCTTCCTCGTTCGTGGTTACTACGACGACTGGCGGCACGTCTGCGAGCTCATGCTCGCTGGCGCCCGGCAAGCGGTCAACGGCGGGCGGGAAGGTATGGCGCCATCCGGTCTGGGCGACCTGCACCGGCTCCAGCACCGCCTCGATGAGGCGCTAGAAGGCTTCGAGCAGACCCTCACGGCATGCGGAGCTGCAGGCGAGCGCCCTAGCCAGGCCCTGGCTACGAATCGCATCGACGCAGTCCGCAGGTCTGGCCGCTTCGACGAGGCCTTACCCCGCTTAGAACACTCTTTAACCCACCTACGAGAGTTGGCTGACCGGGGCAGCGAGGCCTCGGCCATGCGCAGGCTTGGCACCGTGCACCGGCTGCAGAGGTGCTACGAGAAGGCGGCCCGCTGCTTTCAGCAGGTGCTGGACGCCCTTGACGTCTTCTCCGACCCCCTTTGGAACGTGGCCCGGGCGTCGTCGGGACCTGGCAGGGGTATCAGGTTGGCCGCTTTTCAAGGCACCCCGCATGCCGGTTGGTAGCTCTTCCAAGAGCGGCCAAGCCAGTCAGTGCGCGTAACCCTCCAACATCTCGGTAACCAGGGCTGCGATCGGCGAGCGCTCCGACCGGGTAAGGGTGATGTGGGCGAACAGCGGGTGCCCCTTCAGCTTCTCGACCACTGCGGCCACCCCGTCATGCCGGCCCACCCGCAGGTTGTCTCGCTGCGCGACGTCGTGAGTGAGCACCACCCGGGACCCGGTGCCCAGCCGGGACAGCACCGTGAGCAGCACGTTGCGTTCCAGGGACTGTGCCTCGTCGACGATCACGAAGCTGTCGTGCAGGGACCGACCGCGGATGTGAGTCAACGGCATCACCTCGAGCATCCCGCGGTCGATCACCTCGTCAATGACGTCCGGTGAGGCGACCGCACCGAGGGTGTCAAACACCGCCTGCGCCCAGGGCTGCATCTTCTCGCTTTCGCTGCCGGGCAAGTAGCCCAGCTCCTGGCCGCCCACGGCGTAGAGTGGCCGGAAGACGACGACCCGACGGTGCGCGCCGCGCTCCATCACGGCCTCCAAGCCGGCGCACAGCGCGAGCGCGGACTTGCCAGTCCCAGCACGGCCGCCAAGTGACACGATGCCCACTCCGGGGTCCAGCAACAGGTCCAGCGCGATGCGCTGCTCAGCCGAGCGGCCACGCAGGCCGAACGCCTCGCGGTCCCCGCGGACCAGCCGGGCGCGCTTGTCCGCGGTGATCCGACCCAACGCGGTCGCTGTCCCCGCGAACAGCCGCAAGCCGGTGTTGCAGGGCAGATCAGCGACCTCTAGGTGCTCGGTCAGATCGGCGATCCCCTCCTTGTAGAGCTCCTCTAGCACCGAAGGACCGACCTCGACGTCGCTCATCCCGGTCCAACCTGACGGCACGACATCCTGCGCGCGGTACTCCTCGGCGGCTAGCCCGACCGCGCCGGCTTTCACCCGCAGCGGCATGTCTTTGGTAACCAGCGTGACGTCACGACCGTCAGCGACCAGGTTCAGCGCGCAGGCCAAGATCCGAGAGTCGTTGGTGTCGGTACGAAACCCAGCGGGCAGCACTGCCGGGTCGCAGTGGTTCAGCTCGACCTGCAGTGTGCCGCCCAGCTCGCCAATAGGGACTGGCGCATCCAGCCGGCCGTGGGTCGTCCGCAGATCGTCTAGCAAACGCAGCGCTTCTCGGGCAAACCAACCTAGTTCAGAGTGATGCCGCTTGCCCTCCAGTTCCCCGATGACCACGAGTGGGAGCACCACCTCGTGCTCATCGAATCGGCTAAGCGCCCAAGGATCGGACAGCAGGACCGACGTGTCCAGCACATAGGTGCGGATACCCGGGGCGATGGAGTGAGGCGAGCGAGAGGCGATCACGGCAGCTCCCTGGCGTGCGCGACACCCGCACCCGCTACTCGGTGGGCCGGCCGGCCTCTGGTTGATCGCTGCCCGCAGCGCCCCGATTGGGCTCAGCAGGACCGACCACGAGGGCCGGGTGCCGACCCTCCCGTGCTCGCCGTGGGCGGTTTACCCGCCCGATCGACTAAAGCCACGACCAGGGCCTCCCGTGGCGAGACGCGTCGGAGCACGCCCCGCTGCCACCGCACGGTACCGGTGTGTGGCCGTCATGACAGGCAGCCACCCAGGTGAATCAATCGTGTCGGCTCCGTGAGCATCGCCACCGATGTCATCCCGCGAGTTCGGCCCGCACCACCGACGGGATGAGCGGCTCGTCGAGTAACCGCAGGTAGCGCTGGTTCAGTGGCTGCGTCGGCGGGCGGGCGTCGAGCCAGGTGCGCAGCAGCCGGTAGCCCTCTACATAGGTAGTGGTATAGGCCCGCCACAGTGGGTCGGAGAGAAATCGCAACATTTGCTTGGCCCGCGGTTCGGGAACCAGTAACCAGCGCTGCAGGTAGGCCAGCACATCCGCCGGGTCGGCGCCCTGATCGTGCAGCATGAGCGCGGCGTCCTGGCGGACACCGAGCAGGCCCACCGCAGCCGCCTCAAGACCCTCAGCGAGCTCACCGTCCATCCGGAGTCCCAGATCACTGAGGATCTCCGCGGCCCACGGCCCCCACCCAGGACCGACCGCGGCCCGTAGCCCGAGATCGGCCAGCCCCTCAGCCATCAAGCACTGTGGGGTGTTGACCAGGAAGATCGTCTGTTCGGCGTGGTGGTGCGTCCGCACCAGGCCGGCCTCCTTGCGGCAGTGCTCGGTGTGGTGCCCGGGATAGGACTCGTGCGCGACCAGGTGCGGCAGGTTGGCCATCCGGTGCCCGAGATCCGCATTGATCGCCACCCGGGAGCGAAAGTCACCGAGGTAGTAGTTGAACCCGCTCCACGGTTTGTCGGTGACCACCTCGTACTGCACGGTCTCCTCTGGAGGAAGCCCATAGCTGGCCCGTACCCGGTCCCGCAGCGCGCTGGACAGCGCCTGTACGGCGGGTTCCAGCCGCTCCGGCAGGATCTCGTCGCGGGCCCGGTACGCGGCCAACCGATCGGCCAGTGGATCGGCGCCCGGCAGTAGCCGAGTGATCTCAGCATGCGCCTGCTGGTAAGCCTCAGGGTCTCCCGGTTCGATGACGACGTCGAAGTATGCCGCCACCTCGGCCACGAACCCGACCGGCTGGCCGGCCAGCACGCGCCCGCTGCACTCCAACGCGGTCAGGTGGGCGTCAAGGAAACGAGTCCGCAGTTCGGGCAATCCGGCGGCCGGTAGCTCGGCTCTCAACTGGGCCGCCCGGCGGGCCAGCGCCGCCGGATCTGGCCGGGGCTCGTTATCCACCTGGCGGCGCAAAGCCGGATCACCGGTGTAGGCATCAACGAAGCCCTCGATGAGGCGGTCGAACCGCAGGCCCAGCAGCAGGTACTCGCGAACTAGGTCCGGGATACTCACGGGCATGAGTATCCCGTGAGTGGGG
>JALZHU010000313.1 GCA_030860695.1 Actinomycetota bacterium | reverse complement strand
TGCCGGGCCCGCGCGATGTCCTCGTGGTACTGCCGGCAGCCCGAATACCCGCCCCACGCCGAGGTAGCGAATACCACGGCGCGGCGTACCCCGTCGGCGGCCATCGCGGCGACGGTGTCCTCTGCCATCGGGTGCCAGTTGCGATTGCCGAAATACACCGGCAGGTCAAACCCGGCGGTGACGAGCGCATGCTTGATCGCGGTGATCAGGGTGCGGTTGCACCGGTTGATCGGCGACACTCCGCCGAAGTGCAGGTAGTGCCGCGCAACCTCGTCTAACCGCTGCGGCGGTACATCCCGGCCGCGAGTGACGTTCTCCAGGAACGGGCGCACCTCGTCGGGACCCTCGGGGCCCCCGAAGGAGAGCACTAGCAGCGCATCGATCAACTAGACGCCTACCGCGTGGAAGCCGCCGTCGGCCCACACCATCGAGCCGGTCGTGGCAGGCAACCAATCGGACAGCAGCGCGCAGACCGTGCGAGCCACCGGGGTCGGATCATCGACATTCCAGCCCAGCGGGGCACGACCGTCCCAAGCGTTCTCGAACGCGGCGAAGCCGGGGATGGACTTGGCCGCCAGGGTACGCACTGGCCCGGCCGCCACCAGGTTGACCCGGATCCCGTCGGGGCCAAGGTCGCGGGCAAGGTAGCGGCACACCGACTCCAGCGCTGACTTCGCCACTCCCATCCAGTCATAGGCGGGCCAGGCCTGCCGGTTGTCGAAATCCATCCCGACGATCGAGGCACCCCGGTCAAGCAGTGGTAGGCACGCCATCGCCAGCGCCTTGAACGAGTAGGCGGAGACCTGAAGGGTAGTAGCCACGTCCTCCCAAGGCGTGTTGAGAAACCCGCCTCCCAGGCAGGACGCCGGGGCGAAGCCGATGGAGTGCAGCACTCCATCTAGCCCGTCGACGTGATCAGCGAGTCGCTTCGCCAGCGAGTCCAATTGGTGCTGATCCTGCACGTCGAGCTCCAGTACCGGAGCTGGTTGAGGCAGCCGCTGAGCGATCCGCTCCACCAAGCGCAACCGGCCGTATCCGGTAAGCACCACCTGGGCGCCTTGGTCCTGCGCCACGCGCGCCACGTGGAACGCAATCGAGGCATCGGTGATCACTCCGGTGATCAGCAGCCGCTTGCCGTCGAGCAGACCCGTCACCTGTGCTCCCTCCCCGCCTTCAGTCCGCCAGTCAATGGCGCCCGTCAATGCCGGCGGTCAATGACCCATGCCCAGGCCGCCGTCCACCGGCAGCACCGCCCCGGTGATGTACCCGGCTGCGTCCGAAGCAAGGAAGGTCACGACCGCGGCGATCTCCTCTGGTGTGGCTTGGCGGCGCAGCGGGATCGAACTCAGGATTTCGTTCCGGCGCACCTGCGTGATATCCGCGGTCATCTCGGTGTCGACGTAGCCGGGAGCGACCACGTTGGCGGTGATCGACCGGGATCCCAACTCTCGCGCGATGGATCGGGCGATGCCGATCAGCCCTGCCTTGCTGGCTGCATAGTTCACCTGGCCGGGCGCACCGGACAGCGCCACTACGGACGAGATGAACACCATCCGGCCCCAACGGGCCCGCAGCATGCTTCTGGTGGCGCGCTTGGCCACCCGGTAGGCGCCAGTGAGATTGGTATCCAGCACCCGCGTGAACTGTTCCTCGGTCATCCGGAGCAGCAGCGTGTCGTCGGTGATCCCGGCATTGGAGACGAGCACCTCGATCGGCCCATGCACCTGCTCTGCCTCGGCAAAGGCGGCTTCTACGGCCGCGCCGTCGGTGACGTCGCAGCGCACTCCGAACACGTCGTCGGGCACGCCAGGCCCGCGGTGTGCCACGGCAACCCGGTCGCCCTGCTTGGCGAAGGCGCGGGCGATGGCCAGCCCGATACCACGGTTACCTCCGGTGACGAGAACGGAACGGGTCACGGCCGTGCCTTTCGACCAATGGGGTACTGGGAGTCTTGGAGTCTTGGAGTCTTTGCGGCGACGGTACCGGAGGGGTGGACCGATCCGACGCACACCGGCAGCTCAGGGCAGCCGCTGTCCGATGGCTAATGCGCCGGCGGCAGCGAGTACGGCAGCGAGGGTGCCCGCGATCAGCCACGATTTGCTCGCGTCGGCTCGCTTGGTCTCGTAACCGATCTGCTCGCCCAGGGTATTGACAACGTCGCTGAGCTGGCCGGCGCTGCTGGCGTCGTAGAACTGCCCTCCGGACAGGTCGGCAACCCGACGGATCGACTCGTCGTCGGCGGGCACGGGCTGGCGCTCGCCGTTGATCTCCACCTGGCCGTAGGCGGTGCCGAAGGAGATCGCCGAGATCGGAATCTTGGCGGCGGCCGCGGCGCGGGCCGCGGTGAACGCGCCACGCGGGTCGTCGCCGTCGGCGGTCGGCACGGTCTGTTTGCCGTCGGTGAGCAGCACGATGCGCGCCGGTGGAGGCCCTTGGGCATCCGAGACCACGGCGCCGAACGCCTCAATTGATGACAGCGCCGCGAAGATCGCCTCACCGGTCCCAGTGGCCTCGGCTAGCTTGAGATTGTCGATGGCCCGGATTACCGAGGCCCGCTCGGTGGTCGGTGACACCAGTACGGTCGCCGAACCAGCAAAGGACACCAGGCCCAGGTTGACCCCTGGGGTGAGCTCATGGGCAAACCTCTTCGCTTCCCGCTGCGCTGCCGCGATCCTGCTCGGCTCGATATCGGTGGCCCGCATGGACAGTGACACGTCGATTACCAGCATGACGGTGGCCCGGTTGCGCGGCACCTTCTGCTCCGCAGTGGGACCGGCTAGCGCGATGGTGAACAGCACCAGAGCAGCGAGCAGCAGCGCCACCGGTATGTGCCGCTGCCAGCCCTGACGCTTGGGAGCGACCCGTTCCAGCATGGCCAGATTGGCAAAGCGCAACACCTGCCGGCGCCGCCGACGCTGCATCCAGACGTAGCCGATCACCAGCGCGGCAACCACCACCAGCAGCAGGAACCACAGTGGAGTGGTGAATCCAGCCAGGCTCATGCACCACCCCCGGACCAGTGGCGCTTGCGGGCGACCACGAAACGCACGATGTCGGACACCCAGTCCGAGTCAGTACGCAGCGTCAGCTGACTTGCGCCGCAGCGCCGCAGCGCCGCAGCTACATCTTCGCGATGCGCAGCCGCCGCAGCGGCGAACTCGCGGCGCAACAGCGGCGTGGTCAGGACCTCCTTCTGGCGCCCGGTCTCCGGATCCGCCAGCACCACCGTACCCATGTCAGGCAGTTCAAGATCGCGGGGATCGAGCACCTCGATCCCGATCAGATCATGCCGGGCAGACAGCCCGCGCAGCGGCCGTTCCCAGTCGAAGACGTCCCCAGACTGCGGACCGAGAAAATCCGAGATTACCGCGACCAACCCGCGGCGACGCGGTGGGCGGCGCAGCTGTTCCAGTATCCCGGCCAAATCACCGCGGACACCCTCGGCGGCGCGCGGCAGCTCGGCAATCCGGCGAAGCATCCCGCGGGCGTGCGGCAGCCCGCCGCGGGCTGGTATCCGCATCAGGTCCGCTCCGGTGCTGACCACAGCGCCGATCCGGTTTCCGCCGCCTCTGGTCAGATGCGTCACGGCGGCGCACGCGGCGACCGCCAGCTCCCGCTTGTCACACTCCGCGGTACCGAAATCGAGGCTGGCCGACAGGTCCACGGCCAGCCAGGTCTCCAGTTCCCGATCTGCGACGGTCTCCCGGATGTGCGCTTCGGTGGTGCGCGCGGTGACTGCCCAGTCCATCCGCCGGACGTCGTCGCCGGGTTGGTAGCGCCTGGCTTCGCCCGGCTCAGTGCCCGGCCCCGGTACTAGGCCGAGGTGATTGCCCTGTAGCAGCCCGTCTAGCCGGCGCCGCACCGTGAGCTCCAACGCGCGCAGCCCAGCTTCCATGCGCCCCTCGCGCAATGCCGGCGGCGCCCAATCGTGCCGCTGGCCCCGCCTGCTTCGCGCCGTCATCCGGTCAGGCCATCCTTCGGTAGGCCATCCTTGAGTCACGCCGTTCTTTGGTCACGTCTGCCCCGCCATCCCGGCCGGCGTTCCCGGACCACCCGCAACGGGATCCGCACCCTGAGGGCGAGCGGAGACCTGGGGCAGCGGCACAGTTTGCAACACCCGAGTGACAATGTGCTCCACTGGCACACCGTCGGCCAGCGCGTCGTACGAGAGCACCAGGCGGTGTCGCAGCACGTCGGCCGACACGTCCACCACATCCTGTGGCAGCACATAGTCGCGCCCGCGAATCAATGCCATCGCGCGGGCCGCCGCGACGATACCCAAGCTGGCTCGCGGGGAAGCGCCGTAGGCGACCCATCCGGCGACGTCGGACAGACCATGCTCGGCAGGCGTGCGGGTGGCAAGCACCAGCCGCACCACGTAGTCGACCAGGGCATGGTGCACGAACACCCGTGCGGCGACCTCTTGCAGCCGGATCAGCTCGGCGGGATCGAGGACCCGGTGCGGCTCGGGAGGGTGCACACCCATCCGGTAAATAATCTCCCGCTCCTCCTCGACGGTGGGGTATTCCACCAGGATTTTGAAGAGGAAGCGGTCGCGTTGCGCCTCGGGAAGCGGGTAAACGCCCTCGTTCTCGATGGGGTTCTGGGTGGCCAGCACCAGAAACGGCTTGGGTGTCGGGTAGGTGGTGCCGCCGATCGACACGTGTCGTTCGGCCATCACCTCCAGCAATGCCGACTGCACCTTGGCCGGCGCGCGGTTGATCTCGTCGGCGAGCACGAAGTTCGCCATCACCGGCCCCAGCTCGACGTCAAACTGCTCCCGTCCCTGCCGGTAGATGCGGGTGCCCAGAATGTCGGCGGGAACCAGGTCAGGGGTGAACTGGATGCGGGAAAAGGAGCCGCCCACCACCCGCGCGACCGTCTCGACAGCGAGGGTCTTGGCCACTCCCGGCACGCCCTCAAGCAGGAGGTGTCCACGGGCCAGCAGGCCGACGAGCATCCGCTCGACTAGCCGATCTTGCCCCACGATCACGCGCTGGACCTCGAAGACCGTCCGCTCGATCAGCTGTGCGTCCCTGGCTGGAGTCGCTAGTCGGCCGGGGTGGCTGTGCGGGTCGGTTGTTGGCGGGGACGTCCCGCCGTCGCCGTCGCTCACGGGTCCTCCTCGCACGGGTCCCGGCTCGGGCGCACACCGCCTGATGCGCGCCGCCCTACCCGGACCAACAGGTCACAACAGGAATAGCACTGTCCTGGGGTCCAGCCAGACCCAACCGCCGCGCCGGTGTGACGGCTGTGAAGGTGGCGATGCCGGAGCCGCGGTCGCCGCGTTCAGATCAATCAAAGCAACCGGACGACGTTGGGCATGATCCCCGCGTAGCGCACCGACGTAACACGGACCACAGATCCTGAGTATGGCGCCTCGATCATCTGTTCGCCGCCGATATAGAGCGCCACGTGATGGATGGTTCCGTTCCTAGCCCAGAACAGCATGTCGCCGGGGCGCTTTTGAGCCAGCGGCACCTTACGGCCGGAGTTGTACTGAAAGCCACTGTAGTGCGGTAACGAATAACCGAGCGCGCGAGAGAAGGCATAGATCATCAGGCCAGAGCAGTCGAAGCCGACCCTGCGGTAGTCGCCGAAGGAGTCGGCGACGCCACCATCCCGTATGCCGATCGTGGGTCCATGGGCATTTCCACCACCCCACGAGTAGCGGACGCCAAGCTGCGTCATTGCCCGGTTGATCACGCTGCTTACGCTGCGTGAAGCGACACGGGTGGCGCCAGTAGTAGCCGAGCTAGTAGCGGAGCTGGTCCTCTCGCTGGTCCTCTCGGCTGCGGCCGCGGGGGGGGG
>JALZHU010000312.1 GCA_030860695.1 Actinomycetota bacterium | reverse complement strand
TCAGGCCAAGCGGACACCGCGCCAGACGATACAAGATCGAAAGCAACAGCATCCGACGATGATCCATGGCCAGACAACACGCGAGGAGCGCAGGTCAATACGCTGCATCGCGTTTTCGAGCCCCACAGGATGGACATCACGCCAGCACTGCATCCGTCGAAGATGTATGGTTAATAGTTCATATCGTTGGCGCGCTAATCCTGCGGCTTACAAACAATACCCCTCGTCTGAAAAGTGCAGGTTAATAGGACTGAGCGTCTCGTCCGATCATCGATACAGGTATCGACCGGCAGCCACCGTCGGTAATATCTCCAGGTACTCGGGAGTATCAGAGGCCATCAAGTAGCGATCGGACCAATCGATCTTGAAACCTTGGGTTCTGGGTTCGATCCCCCCAGCGACGCACCAATCCCCTCATGGTTGGCAGTACAGCAGCGAAGTACAGCAACCCTGACAACCCCAGAGCACCGTCACCGGCCGCAGCAGCCCGTCTGACCTGGGACTGTTGCATCGGTGACGCGCGAGGTCGGGCAGGCTGTGGCGATGCGTCATCGCTCTCATCGAGTGCCGTCACCACGCTCCGGCTTCGCGGGGTTCCGCTTCCCTCCGGATGTGATTCTGGTGGCAGTGCGGTGGTACCTGCGCTACGGACTCTCCTACCGTGACGTCGAGGAGCTGCTGGCTGAGCGCGGAATCACCGTTGATCACGTGAGCATCTACCGCTGGGTGCAGCGGTTCACTCCGCTGCTGATCGACGCGGCACGTCCTCGCCGGCACGCCCCCGGTGACCGGTGGTTCGTAGACGAAACCTATGTCAAGGTGGCCGGGCAGTGGGTGTATCTATACCGGGCGATTGATCAGTTCGGGCAGGTCATCGACGTGTTGGTCTCCCAAAAGCGGGACCTGGTGGCCACTCGCCGGTTCTTCACCCGTGCCCTGGAGCACGGCCCACGCCCAAGCGAGGTCAGCACCGATCAGGCGCCGGCCTATCTGCGAGTGGTCGATGAGTTGCTGCCTGCGGCGTGCCATGTCATGGAGCAGTACGCCAATAACCCGATCGAGTCCGATCATGGACGGCTCAAATCCCGGTTGTGGCCGATGCGGGGCCTGAAACGGATCCGCTCGACCCGTGTCATCAGCGCCGGACATGCATTTGTCCAGAACCTCCGCCGAGGCCACTACGAACTCGGCATGGACATCGACCCCAGGCACCGGCTCCCCGCAGCCTTTGCCGAGCTCACCCTAGCCATCTGAACAGGGCTGTCTCCGGGGTCGAGCGCGTCTTGCCTACCGCTAACGCAACAGCCCCCTCACCGCTACTACAGGACGGTCCGCCCCTGTGCCCCGCCACCGGTACTCAACCCCTTGAAGGCTCACCACCCCTTGGGGCGCTCCCTCTTGCCCCCGACACCGATGCCGGGGAACTGTTTCGGGACGACAGGTTCCCGCGTTCCATGCAGAAGCCCAGACCAAGCTCGCGCCACCGACATGCCGGACACCACCTGGGCGGTAAGCAGGTATCCCCCAGGCTCATCCCAGAGACAAGATCAGCCCCCAGTTTTGATGTCGTCTGAACTTTCGACACTTCAGCAGTGGTTCGCTCGCGCTCGCCTTCTTGATCCACACCTGACGCGCTCACTGGCACGCCGTTTCCGCCTCGCTCACCACCCCGGCTCTTAACCGACGCAGCAGGCGGTGGTTTGAAACCTCCCCCTGCAGAGCGGCTCCGGAGGACCTACCTCCATCTCCTGCACAGTTACACGCATCAGCAGAACCCGATCTACATCGACTTCTCCTCTCTGCGCTCGCGGCGCACGATCTTGAGTTGTGTCGTTGCGTCTGTTCTACCTGATCTTCCTTCAGCTTGTGAGCCTGCTGTTGTTGCTTGGCCGCTCGTCGACGTCTAAAGATACGGACGGCTGAAGTCCCGGCTGCGACCGATGCGCGGACTCAAACAGCTCCGCTGCGCGCGGGTGATCAGCGCCGGTCATGCGTTCATCCAGAACATCCGCCGCGGGCACTACGAACTCGGGGTCGAGGAAATCATCAACCTACGGATCCCGGTTGCCTTCAACAAGCTGGCCCTGACAATCTGTCCCAACCGCAATTAACGATCTCGCGTGCCCCGACTTAGCACAACGCAACAGCCCCGGCCGGGCTCGCCACTCCAAGTGGGAAAAACGAGCATCTCGGTCATCCGGGAGGGATCGCCATGACGTCGTCACCCGGCTATGACTTTGTCATCCAGCTACACCATGAGGTCGTATGCGACGTGCAGACTCGCGCCATCAACACGTCGCTCTTGACGAACCTGGCCGTGGCCAGCCCCATCTCGCGGGTCATCGCGCAGGTGATTCCGCCATTTCAGATGAAGGCGCACTGGGACAAGCCCGATCTCGCCCTCGCCGATGAGCTGCTGAAGCTCTCTGCGAACGTCCGGGGTGGTACACGGCACGTGACGAAGGGCATCAACCTGACGGTGGAGGGCACCATCAGCGCCGAGTGCCGCCCGAGGGTGAGCGCGAGTAGGGATGGCCAACCCGTGGTCGTTCTGACGGCACCATCGTTGTGGGAACTCGACCTAGCCGATCTAGACCTTAGCTACAAGGGCGACGACGAACCACTGTCCTGGGTGGACACCACGATCGAACAGACAGTGCTTCGTCCCAGTTTCTCCCTGTTGCTGATGGCACCGTTGGCGAGCCTGCCCCTGAGCTACCTGCCGGACTCGCTGCCGTTGCGCCTTAAAACCACGCGCACTGAAGTGGCTACCGAGGATCTGGTCCTTGCGGACTCAACCGTTTCGCTCGACTCGCAAGCCGCATCGCTTACGCTGGCTATGCGCTGCACAGCGAGGACTCCCGCGCCCGCGGGGCCAGCGGATCTGCTGCGGCGACCCACTACCGCAAACGCCGCGGTGGCTGTGAGTGAGACGGGCCTGAACCAAGTGCTTGGTTGGCTATGCGCGCGGGGGCTCGCCGCCGGGACCGCCCAGCTCGGTCACGGGCCAATCCACTGGCGCTGGACACATGTTGCGGTGACCTTCACCGACGATGAAAATGTCCGCCTCACCGGTCAGTTATGGCATGGAGCGACGGCCATTGAAGTCGACGCAGCTATGCAATGTTCCCTCACCGCATCGGGACAATTATCCCTACAGCTGACCAGTCCCATGCCACGGCCAGCGGAAGCCGATCTCCTCATCGAGGCCACGGCAACCCTGATCCGGAGCGTATTCGCAGCAACATTACCTCCACCTCGCCTGGCAAGCGCAACGCAGACCACACGCGGTTCCGCCGAGCAACTTTTCCAACGGTTCTTGGTCCCGGGCACCAGTATCTCGGCCGAGGCGCCAGCCGTGGAGCTGGTACTACGCCACGGATACCTCGTTGCCCTCTACAAGATACCCCTGGACGAGCAACCCCTCACCCTAACCATCGAAGAGGCGAAGCCAAAACCCACAATTGACCAACCTGTCATTCCCAGCCAAACGACACCGGGCACTCCAGTCACCGCCCAGCTCAACGCCAGACTGGCCAATCCCATCGAGCCACCATACGATTACGCGTGGCGTGTTGACCACGAGTCTCGATCCCGAGTGGATCACGGCCCCCTCCTCACGGTGACAAAGACCCCACCCTCAGCCGCCCCACCAGTTACTGCAACGATAACACCCCAGAAACTCGCGACCGTCAGCCTCAAGGTTATCGACATTTTAGGTCAGGTTGGAGAAGTGGAGGTCGACGCAACTTACTATCCAGCGCCTTCTCCGCAACAGCCAGAACCTGAGCCTTCCCCGCAATCGCCACAACCTCAGCAAGAACGACAAACACAAACAAAAGCGCAAAGAAAAAGATGGGAGACTGTGGGGATATTCTCCGGAGCATTGCTGCTGCTCACTGCGATCCTCGCCGCCGTAAATTTTTCTCAGTCGTCGCCTCCACCTCCACCTCCACCTCCCACAATCGTTGGCGAGTGGGGTAATTCCATTCGAGTTTATGCGGTGGGCGACACCTCCTTCGTTGGAGTCGTCATCCGAAGTATATTCGCTCCTGTTACTGGTTGCACCTTTGTCACCGGTATTGAAGTATGGCGACCACAAGGTAACACGCCACACTACACGGGGACTATTCTGTGGAATGAGGGAAGTAATGGAAGCAACTGTCGGTACAGGTGGTCGTCATCGACAACATTCGATCTAATTAATGCCGATACGCTACGGGTATGTTCGATTGATGCATTTCCTACCGGAAAGCACGAATGTGACACTTGGACCCGGACTGGCTGATCAGCATAAGGTACATTAACGGCTCCACTATATAGATAGCAAGCGTATCACGTGGACGCGACAGCAAGGCATACCCGAACCAATTCTCGGGCATCCTTCAACCTCGGGCACCATAGACATCGAGACGCACGCTCCGCCGGATCTTAAAATCAAGAGAGCAGACTGGGCTGGATATCGGCCGACGCCGCGCCGTGCTCGACTGCCTGATGACGGTCACCGTACTGCCCATCACGCGCCCGGGGCCGGGATTCGATCCGGACACCGTCCGAATCGAACCGAAAACGCAGCAGACGTAATCGGAACCCATGACCGTGTGGGGCTCGAATACTCGATTTAGCGTCCTGACTTGCGCTGCTCGTGTGCTGGTCGGTCATGAATGATCGTCGGATGCTGCTTCTGTCGATCTTGTACCGGTTGGTGCGGTGTCTGGTTGGTCTGATCGCTGTGCTGGTGCGGCGAGACCTGAGCAAGGATGCCGAACTGCTGGTGTTGCGGCATGAAAACACGGTGTTGCGCCGACAGATCGCCCGTGTGCCCTACACGCCTGCCGATCGGGTGTGGCTGGCTGCCTTGTCTCGGCTGCTCCCGCGCTGTCGCTGGAGCGAGGTCTTCTCGGTCACTCCTGCCACGATCCTGGCCTGGCACCGCAGGCTGATCTCGCGGAGCTGGGATTACACCGCCCGCCGCCGGCCTGGGCGTCCACCAACACCAGCGGCAATCACGAAGCTGGTCATTCGGATGGCGACCGAGAATCCCACCTGGGGGCACCGGCGTGTGCAGGGCGAGCTGGTCCGGCTCGGCCATCGCATCGCCGCCTCCACGGTATGGCAGATTCTGCACGACGCCGGTCTCGACCCCGCACCGCGCCGGTCGGGTCCGACCTGGCGACAGTTCCTCACCGCCCAGGCCAAGTCCGTCCTAGCCGTGGACTTCCTACATGTGGATACTCTGTTGTCCAGACGGATCTACGCGCTGATCGTGGTCGAGCATGGTTCCCGCCGGGCACATCTGGCCGGGGTGACGGCACATCCGACCGGTGCGTGGACCGCCCAAGCTGCTCGCAACCTGCTGATGGACCTCGGCGACCGTGTCCCCACTATGAAGTTCCTGCTCCGGGATCGGGATTCCCGGTTCACCGGGTCGTTCGACGCGGTCTTCACCGCAGACAGCATCCGGATCCTCACCAGCCCACCCGGAGCGCCCCGAGCGAATGCGATCTGCGAACGGATGATCGGAACCCTGCGCCGGGAGTTGCTCGACAGGATCCTGGTCGTCAACGAACGCCACTTACGCCGGATCCTCACGATCTACCTGCACCATTTCAACACCGCGCGGCCACACCGCAGGCTCGGGCAACTCGCACCAGCCCAAGCCGAGACCCAACCACCACCAGTGGTCAACCTGAGCCACCCCGGGTTTGGTACCGCCCTTAGTCTGTGTGTGATGCCGCCGGGGTGGCGGCGTCGGTTGCAGCGTAGTAGGCGGCTTCGGCTTCGGCCGGTGGAATGCGGCCGAGGCGGTGCATGAGC
>JALZHU010000311.1 GCA_030860695.1 Actinomycetota bacterium | reverse complement strand
TGCTCCCACCCTCCCCGGCGACCCCCGGATCAGGCTGCCTCCAGCTTCACTTCGCCGCTACGACGACAAAGAAATGGACGGTCTTTCACCTCCATCCGCAACAACAGCGCCTCGTGGCGCACACGAATAGGACATAGAGCCGGTGGAGCAGCAGCGTGTCGACACAGAAGAAGTCGGTGGTGACAATGCCCTGTGCTTGGGCGGTCAAGAACTGTCACCAGGTAGGGCCGCTGCGGCCAGGTGCGGGATCGATACCGGCTCGCTTCAGGATCAACCACACCGTGCTAGGTGCAAGCTGGTAGCCGAGACTGGTGAATTCGCCGTGGATCCGTCGGTAGCCCCAGGTCGAGTTCTCCGAGGCCAGTCGCAGTACCAGCTGGCGCAGCTCGGATGCCGTGGACCGGCCGCTGGTGCGGCGGCGTCGTGGCTGGGTCCAGCGTCGGGCCACCAGGTCCCGGTGCCACCGCAGCATCATCTCGGGGGTGACGATCCGATGCAGGCGGCCAGCCTGGGACAGCAACCGGGTCAGCGCTGCGAATACCGCCCGATCCGCCCACGACATGCGTGGTCGCCGGACCTGACGACGTAACATGGCGACTTCATGGCGCAGCATCAGGATCTCCGCGTTCTTCGATCGTGAGCTGCGGGCCAGCAGTCCCAGCCAGGCCATGAGCTGCCGGAATATCAAATAGAGCAGTTGTACCGTCACGGCGGGCAATCATGCCTGATGGTCACTGTTCAGTGATGCCGCAGGTCACCGAGTGTGGATGACCGATTCGGCACCCACACCTTGAGCGAGAGCTGAGCACCAACGAAGCATCGCTGACCGTCGATAAAAGCGATATCCCAGTCCGACTCTTCGCTTACAATCGCTACTCGTGGTCATTAAAAACCTTGGGCTCAAACGGTCAGCGCGACACCGGCTTGACCTGGGGCGAGGGCTCGTAAGCTGGCCCGCGCATCGGGCACGCCCCTGGCCTGCCGCAAAGCTCGATGTGAGCCCTCGCGAGGGTCCCAGGTCAAGCCGGTGTCGCGCTCACCACTTGAGACCGCCCACCTTTGAGGGACGCTACGCCGCTGGACCGTGGGCTATCGTTCTCTTCACTATGATCAATATTATTGTTGGCTTGCTAGTTGGATCAGTCATTGTAGTGTCACTTGCAAATCTTCAAGCGAATCACCCACTAGCCTTCGCTTTAACTTTCGGGAACCATATTCATGCTGACACTGTTTATATAATAATTGCAGACATAGTGCTCTTGGGAGAGACTTCCAGGAATGCGACTTGGACGAAGGGGGATATGACCGTTTCGGCCAGTCAAGGTGCCGACGGAAGCGGTGCAGTACCGGGAAGTCCATAGGCGTCAGTGGACACTGCCCGGGTTAAACCAGGGGAGTACATATTTCAACATATCGATTGCTCGCGACATAGCCAGTCGGCATGTGCACGCCCCAGACGGGGATCCTTGCTATGCGCTGCACCACGCTGCCTGCGCTGACCGAGGCACTCATTAGATGAGCCCACGATCGTGACCGTGACTCGGCGAACATGACGCTTCGGGCCGGTCAGGCACGGTGACGAATGCCTTCTGTTCCGTAGTCGCATGCAGCCCCCCGCTAGTACCTGCAATTTGTCCGTGGACGTGCGTGATCCTTGGGTTCCCGTCCGAGGATGTCCGTGGTCGTCCATAGCCGCGCCCTTGAGGAGGTCGACGAGATGCCACACCCCACCCGATCCATCCGCAGTCCTTGTGACTGGCCATCTCAGAGACCTGCCCGCCCGGCGAGGGCGCGTGTTCTGCTTGAGGATCACGGTGGTTTCTGGTCTTGGTTGCGATGGAGCAGGTGAGATGCTGTGTGTCATGGCACGGCCACGGCGGGTGTTTGTGAGTCATACGTCGGAGTTGCGGCGGTTTCCGGTGGGGCGGTCGTTTGTGGCGGCGGCGGCGCGGGCGGTGTCTCGGGCCGGGGACGCGATTGTTGAGATGGCGTATTTCGGACCGCGGGAGGAGCAGCCGGCGCAGGTGTGCCGACAGGCTGTACTGGCGGCGGATGTATATGTGGCGGTGGTGGGGTTTCGGTATGGCTCGCCAGTGCGTGATCGCCCGGAGCTCTCTTACACGGAGTGGGAGTTTGAGGTGGCTAGCGAGGCGGGATTACCGCGGCTGGTGGTGTTGCTGGGTGAGGAGGCTGAGGGTCCGAGGGATCTGTTTGTCGATCTGCGTTACGGTGCTCGGCAGGAGGCATTCCGGGCCCGGCTGAGCGAAAGCGGGGTGACCACGGCGACGGTCACGACCCCGGAGGAGCTCAGCGAGGTGCTGTTTGCGGCGTTGCGGGATCTGCCGCAGGCCCGGTCGGACGATGCGCCGGAGCGGGTGTGGAACGTGCCCGCCCGTAGCCCGGTTTTCACCGGACGGGATGAGTTGCTCACCGCGCTGCACACTGCTTTGCAGGATGAGCGCTCGACGGCGGTGGTGCAGGCCCTGTACGGGATGGGCGGGATCGGGAAGACCGCGCTGGCCATCGAGTACGCCCACCGCTACGGGGCCGACTACGACGTGGTGTGGTGGGTCCCGGCGGAGCAACCCGCGCTGGTGGCCGATCGGCTGGCTGAGCTGGCCCAGGCCCTGGGTGTGGCGAGCGTCACTGACCCCACGACGGTGGCGGTGGCCCGGCTGCTGGGCGCGCTGCGGGAGCGGGACCGGTGGCTGCTGATCTTTGACAATGCCGAGGAGCCCGCAGCGCTGGCCCAGTACCTGCCCGGGGGTGGCGGGCACGTGGTGATCACCAGCCGTAACCCTGGCTGGTATGAGCTGGCGACCCCATTGGGAGTGGATGTGTTCGCTCGGGGCGAGTCGGTCACGCTGCTGCGCCGCCGCACCCCGGCCTCACGGAGGATGAGGCGGGACGGGTCGCAGAGGCGCTTGGGGACCTGCCGCTGGCCCTGGCCCAAGCCGGCGCACACCTAGCCGACACCGGTACCAGCGTGGAGGACTATCTCGCCTTGCTGGCCGAGCGGACCACGGAGCTGCTGACCCAGGACGCTCCCGCGACCTACCCGGTGTCATTGGCCGCTAGTGTCCAGATTGCCCTTGACCGGCTGGCTGCTCAGTCTCCGGCTGCGCTGATGCTGCTTGCTCTGGCCGCCTACCTGGCGCCGGAGCCAATCCCACTGGCCCTGTTCAGCGCCCATCCCGCCCAGCTGCCCAACTCACTGGCGACCGCGGCCGTTGATCACTTGGCGTTCACCGCGCTGACCCGGCTGCTGCGCCAGTACGGGCTGGCCCAAGTCGAATCCACCACCCTGGCGCTGCATCGGCTGCTCGCAGCGATCCTGCGCACCCAGGCCCACCAACGACAGGACTTGCCCACCCTGGCGGTTCGGCTGCTGCGTGCCACGGTCCCCGCCGACGAACCGTGGGACAACCCGCCGGTCTGGCCGGCCTGGCGTCAGTTCCTCCCGCACGTCCTGGCCGCCACCGACGCTCATCGCCCCCTCACCGGGGTCGAGCAGGATGTGGCCTGGCTGCTTGACCGCGCCGCCCGGTATCTGCAGAGCCGGGGGGAACCCGCCACCGCTCGGCCGTTGTTCGAACGTGCCTGGGACCTGCGCCGGTTCAGGGTAGGCGACGACCACCACGAAACGCTGGAATCGGCCAGCAACCTCGCCTTCGACCTGTGTGTGTGTTAGGACACCACGAGCAGGCCCGCCAGCTTGCTGAGGACACCCTCACCCGCTCCCGCCAAGTCCTGGGAGCCAACTACCCCGACACCCTGCGCTCGGCCATCTACCTCGCCGCCATCCTGCGGGAGTTGGGGCACTACGAGCAGGCTCGCCAGCTCGGCGAGGACACCCTCACCCGCCAGCGCCGGGTCCTGGGCGATGATCACCCCGACACCCTACGCTCAGCCCACAGCCTCGCCCTCACCCTGTCTAAGTTGGGGCACTACGAGCAGGCTCGCCAGCTCGGCGAGGACACCCTCAACCGCTGCCGCCGGGCGCTAGGCGACGACCACCCCTACACCCTTCTCTCGGCCTCCATCCTTGCCGTCACCCTGCCGGAGTCGGGGCAGTATGAGCGGGCTCGCCAGCTCGGCGAGGACACCCTCAACCGCTGCCGCCAAGTCCTGGGAGCCGACCACTTCGACACCCTGCGCTCGGCCATCTACCTCGCCGCCACCCTGCGGGAGTTGGGGCAGTATGAGCAGGCCCGCCAGCTCGGCGAGGACACTCTTAACCGCTGCCGCCGGGTCCTGGGTGATGATCACTCTTACACTCTGCGCTCGGCCTCCATCCTCGCCGCCACGCTGCGGGAGTTGGGGCATTACGAGCAGGCACGCCAGCTCGGCGAGGACACCCTCACCCGCCAACGCCGGGTCCTGGGCGATGACCATCCCGACACCCTGCGCTCGATCACCATCCTTGCCGCCGTCCGGGCGAGTCTGGGCGTGCACGACCGGGCGCGTTGACCGAAGAGTGAGTCAGGTTTCAGCATCGGCTATTGGACATTCCCACTCATGCGCGACGTCTCAGTCCTTCATCGGCACGCAGGGCGGGTGATGATCAGTTCGTCATCAAAAGCGGAGCCAATCCGACATAATTGGGCGCGGCCTGTTGAGGGTCATTCTGGGGATCGACACCGCGTGTGGGGTTCCAGAAGTCCGCTGTGCCGCTGACCTGATCGGTGTGCTTGGTTGTCCGGGCATGATCGTGAGTCATGTCGTTGCGTCTGCTTTATTTGATCTGCCTGCGGCTGCTGAACCCGCTGTCGCTACTTGGTCGCTCGTCGGCGTCCAAGGACGTGGAACTTCTGGTGTTGCGGCATGAAGTCGCCGTGCTGCGCAGAGCCAATCCAAAGCCCCGTCTGGACTGGGCGGATCGAGCGGTGTTCACCGCGCTTGTCCGGAGGTTGCCGCCGATACTGCGGAGGCAACGGCTGGTCACGCCGGGCACGATCCTGCGCTGGCATCGTCGCCTGGTCACCTCGGAATGGACGTATCCCCACCGCCTCGGACACCCGCCCACCGAGGACGCTGTGGCCGTGCTGATCGAGCGCATGACCAGGGAGAACCAGAGCTGGGAAGACAAGAGAATCCAAGGCGAGCTGCTCAAACTCGGTCACCGCGTGGGAGCATCCACGATCCGCCGCGTCCTGCAGCGGGGGCGGACACCCCCGGCACCGGTCCGCGATACCGACACGACCTGGCGGCAGTTCCTGCGCGCCCAGGCCTCGACGATGCTGGCGTGTGACTTCTTCCCCGTGGACTGCGCAGTCACACTCCAGCGGATCTACGTATTCTTCGTCCTCGAGGTCGCTAACCGGTCCGTGCACTTGCTGGGCACGACCACGAACCCCGATGGCCCATGGACCACTCAGCAGGTCCGCAACCTGGTGATGGATCTCGGCGACCGCGCCACCCAGTTCCGGTTCCTCGTCCGCGACCGGGTCGACCAGTTCACCGCGTCGTTTGATGCTGTCCTGGCCGAGGTGGGCCTCCAGGTGGTCCGGATTCCGGCTCGGTGTCCACGGGCGAACTGTTTCGCCGAACGGTTCGTCCGCACCCTGCGAGCCGAACTCACCGACCGCATATTGATCGTCAGCCAGCGGCACCTGCGTGCAGTGCTCACGGAGTACGTTTGCCACTACAACGGTCGACGGCCGCACCGCGCCCGCAACCTTCACCCACCCCAACCGACCTACCCCGTCGCGGACCTCACCCACGAACGCATCAAGCGTCAACCAGTTCTGGGCGGCCTGATCAACGAGTACGAACGGACAGCATGAAACCACTGCTCACCATAGGTGGCCGACTTCTGGAACCC
>JALZHU010000505.1 GCA_030860695.1 Actinomycetota bacterium | reverse complement strand
TACGAACTCGGACTGGATGCCGATCCACAGCAACGGCTCCCGACGATCTTTGCCGAACTCGCTCGCGCCATCTAAACAGTACGTCTACAGCGTCGAGCGTGTCGTGTCTTCACTACGCAACAGACCCCCGCTGACCGCTCGTCGTGATCCTGGACCAATCGCCACTGTGGATCGACACAAGCTTCAATCTCCACGTCGGCAGGTGAGTGCCTCTGGGCTCTCTCCTTGACGGGGCGCAAAGTCGACGTGGTATCGACAGCGGGTGCGGCCACGGGACAGCCAGCCTGTCCGACGGCCTGCTCCTGCGTCGCCGCAGTCCGGCCTGAGGCACCCACGCCGAGGCGGAGCGAATGTCGCGGTGTTTGCCCCGCGGTGCGGCGGGGCAAATCTAGGGCTGATCCGGCGCGCGTGCCGTGTCCTCAGGGCGTGGGGGCCGAGTGGAACAGCAGCAGCGGGAACAGACGGACACCGCAGAGCCGGCACTCGCCCGTCGCATCACCCGGCCGGTGTTGCTGTTCCTCGTCCTGGGGATCGTGCTCGGCACAGGCATCTACACCCTCATTGGCAGCGTAGCCGCGCGGGTCGGGGGGTTAACCTGGGCCGCGTTCGTGCTCGCACTCGCGCTCGCCGGGGTCACCGTCCCGGCCTATGCCGAGCTGGCGACGAAGTACCCCCGGGCGGCGGGAGCCGCGCTGTATGTCCGGCTCGCCTTCGACCGTCCGCTGCTGACCTTCCTGGTGGGTGCTTGTGTGCTGATCGCCGTGGTCGCGGGCGCGGCCACGGCGGCGCGCGCGTTCGCCGGTAGTTACCTCGCCGCCCTGGTTGACGTGCCCGTGCTGCCGGCAGTGATCGGCTTTGTGCTGCTGGCCGGTGTGGTGGCACTGCGGGGCATCACGGAGTCCACCCGCACGGCTGTCGTACTGACCGTGGTGGAACTGCTGGGCCTGCTACTAGTGGTGGCGGTTGGAGTGGCGGCCGTGCTGGATGGCACCGGCGACCTCAGCCGTGCCGCGGTCCTACCGGCGAGTGCCTCGCCGCTGCCCGCGCTGATCGGTGCCGCCGGCCTCGCGGTGTTCGTGTTCACCGGCTTTGATGAGGCTAACCAGTTCGTCGAGGAGACCCGGAACCCAACGCGGGCGTTCCCGCTCGCACTTTATGGCGGACTCACGGTGGCCGCGGCCGTATACGTGCTGGTCAGCCTCGCCGCGGTGACGGTGGTGCCGGCCACCGAGCTGGCGGCCGCCGACGCCACCCTGGTTACCGTGGTCGAGCGTGGACCGCTGCCGCTACCGAGTGAGCTGTTCACCGTCGTCGGACTCGTCGCGGTGAGCAACAACGGACTGCTGAACCTCGTCGTTGCGAGCCGGCTGCTCTACGGGCTCGGGCAGCAGCGGACGATCCCAGCCCTGTTCGGCCGGATCGGCCACCGCGCCAGCCCCACCATCGCGGTGGTCACGACCGTGGCGCTGACGGGGATACTCACGATGAGCGGCGCAGTTGAGCAGCTCGCGAGCACCACCGTCGTGGCATTGCTCGCGGTATTCGTAGTGGTCAACGTGTGCTGCCTACGGCTTCGTCGCGACCGCGTCGACCACGACCACTACCGGGCACCAACGCTGCTGCCAGTGCTCGGCATCGGAGTCAGCCTTGCCCTGTTCACCACGCAAACTGCCCGATCCTTCCTGCTCGCCGGGCTGCTGCTGACAGTGTTCATCACGCTGTACCTCCTCGCCCGGCTCAGCGCCCGCCGCCACGCTGCCCGCGACGGGGTGTGAAGCATTCACTACGCCGACCACCACGACCCAGCACAAACACGATCAAGAACCCCGCTAAACCCCATCACCTCACCCAGCACCGACGCGGCACGCTCGTTGCGCGGCAGGTGCTGGATCCCGGCGACGAACGCCAGTTCGACACTTTCGCACTGGCCATAACGCGCCTCGGGAACCCAGCGCCATTCATAAAGGCCCAGCGCCGACTCCGGGTAGGGCTCGCATTGCGATCACCAGATTCCGCCATGACAGCTCTCAGAGCCTGTTGGCAAATGGTCACGCTGCTTGTTGATCGGGCGCAGAGGCTATGGTGCGGGGGCTTCCCCATCGGGGATGGGGTGGTGCGCCGGAGGTTGCCCGGGCCAGTTTCCGGGTCATGA
>JALZHU010000059.1 GCA_030860695.1 Actinomycetota bacterium | reverse complement strand
ACTCATTGTCAGCTGGTTACGAGTTGCACCCCGTCGTGGACCCGGGTGACAGTGGCGTTCCCGAACGCATCGGTTACGCGGACAGCGTACGCGGGGGCCATCAAGTTAGGGATCTCGGCGAGGTCCGCCCATCGGACCGTCGTGGCCTCGGCGCTGTCGGAGTCGGGATCTCCGAGCGGTGTGCACCGGAAGACTAACGCCACGACACCGATGGTGAGGTTCTTGTACACGCCTGTGAGGCGTTCCACTTGGACATTCACACCAGTCTCTTCCAGGACTTCGCGGCGAACTCCATCTTCGAAATGCTCATCTAGTTCGAGGATTCCTCCGGGTGGTTCCCAGTGTCCGTTATCGCGACGTTGGACTACGAGGACTTGGTCAGCGTTGTTAACGACAATTCCGGCGACGCTAACGGAGTGCCGCGGAGTGTCGGTCATCCCATCACTTCCTTGCTCGGTGCGTGTGGGAGAATCGTACCTCCCCAGACGTGTAGGGGAGTGACTGATTAGTGGTGCAGCTTGGTGAGCTCGACAAGGCGGACGATCGACCACCGTACCGTCAGATCGCGGCGGCCCTTCGGGCGGCGATTGTGGCAGGTCAGCTGGTCGCGGGTGACCGCCTGCCCTCGGAGAGTGAGCTGGTCGAGCGCTATGGCGTAGCGCGGATGACGGCACGTCAGGCTATCCAGGAACTGCGGACCGAAGGCCTGGTCGTGGCGGAACATGGACGCGGTGTGTTCGTGCGGTCGGCGCCAGTGGTCCGTCGGTTGGCATCCGAGCGATTCGCTCGGCGGCACCGCGAGCGTGGCAAAGCAGCGTTCTCGGTGGAAGCTGAGAAGACGGGTTATTCAGCGAGTGTGGATCGGATCAAAGTCTACGAAGGACCTGCGCCGGCAGGAATCGCCGAGCGACTTGGCCTTGCGCCGGGTGAGACGGTCGTTATTCGAGATCGGCGCTACCTCGCGAATAACGAACCAATCGAGACTGCGGTGTCCTATATTCCTGTGGATTTGGCGCGTCGAACAGCAATCACCGAACAGAATAGCGGACCTGGTGGCATTTATGCCCGATTGGAGGAGAGTGGGCATACATTGGACCACTTCCGCGAGGAGGTGGGTGCCCGGATGCCCACTCCGGACGAACGTCGCGCGCTGCAACTCAGCCCAGGTGTGCCTGTGATCACCCTGGTGCGGACTGCCTACGACACCCAGGGTCGCGCGGTTGAGGTGTGCGACACGGTGAAGGCCGCCTACGCCTACGTCCTGGAGTACGACTTCCCCGCTCGCTGATCCGAGCTACTCCCCTTCGTTGCTTCACAACACTTCGACGGTCGCTTGCACTTACCTAGACGAGTAGGCAAGATGAACTTGTCTAGGTGAGTTGACCCCAGGCAACACGTACGACACGAGGAGCGGCTCATGCAAGATCAAGCGGCTAGTACGGCTGGCGCGCAGTCTGGGACTTCGGACGTCGACAGCGCAGCAGGCTGGCGGGATTTCTTGCGCGGCCAGGCCCTCCGAAACGCGATGAGCAAGCGCGCGCTGGGGGTGCCGACCTACTCAGTGCCGGAAGCGGCGGCGCTGATGAGCATCTCCCAGGAGTACCTGTACCGACTGATCCAGGCAGGTGGCTTCCCAGCCGTGCGGATGCGAGTCGGTGGCAAACAAGGTCGATACGTCGTACCAGCCAAGGCAATCGAGCAGCTCCTGACTGAAGCTTCCGCTGCTTGTAATTGCGTCGAACTCGGCGAGTGGACACGGCAGTGGGGGACAAACATCCCTGGCGGTGCGGTATGACCGGGGACTGCCAGCCTCACATAGTTGGCCTACCGAGCGTGGTCCCGATCGTGCAGCTGGCGTCCACGACCTGCCAGCACGTGTATGAGCCGGACTATGCCGCTTTCGCGTCGGGGTCGACTGGGTGCCCGCGATGTGGCGGATGGACCTGGATTGCGCAACTGCCACCTGAGGGGGTGGCCTAATGGGCCGGATCTTGGACTCATACGGCGACGTCGCCTATGACCACGAGGGATATGCCGCGCAAGTACTCGACGACAGAACCCTAACCAGCACATATTCGCACGACACGGAGCGGCGCATGATCGGTCAGGTCGTGCCCGCCTGCGGCTGCGGCTGGACCGGCACGACCCGCTATCCCACCACCGGCCCGTTCGACGAAACCGCGAAGGAACTCGCGCTGGGCGAGTGGGAACGCCAGCACGCCCGGCCAGTCCTGGAGGGTCAACGCGTCGAGATCTGGGAGCAGCTACGCACCGGGGTCCGGCAGCTCGCGGAATCCCACGCCACCATCACCCGCGCGCGGTTCAGCGATCTCTCTCCGGCTGAGCAGCGGGTCTTGCTAGATCGGGCCCTGGCATCACTGGAGCGCGCTATTGAGCTGGCCCGCCAGCTCCGTGAACCGGTAGGTCTCCCAGTGGACTGGCCATCGCAGCCGCCGCCCGAAGGGGTGGCGTGATGAGCCGGGAGATGCTGGCGGCGGCGGTAATGGTGTGGCTGATCGGCGCCCTGGTCGGCTGGTTCACGGGGTGGGTGGTGCGCGGTGAGGAGAACCGGCGGTGGGCGGAGTCTTTCCGCCGGCGGGTCGACCACGCGGAAGGCCAAGCTCGGGACGCGGTCGCCGAGCTTGAGCGGGTCAAGGCGCAACGGCTGGATCAGTCGTGGGTGCCGGCGCCGGCCCCGCAGATCCACGTACACGTCCAGCCAGCAACACCGGCGCTGGGCTATCGCGATCTGGCCGGTGCGACGGCGCAGGCCCTAGCGGCTGAGCCGCCGCGAGTGCTGGAGGCCGGCCCGTGAGCGCGAAGCCGAAGGACGCGGCGTGGGTGTTGCGGATGGGCCGCCACGGTGTGCAGGTCCTGACCGTGGTCCTGGTGTTAGCTCTGGTGTTCACCATGGTGAACGTGCAGCAGTTCGCTGCGCAGGGGCACCCGGTATTCGGGGTGCAGTGGTGGATCGCGTGGCTGCTGGATCCGATGGCGTCGCTGACGATGGCGGCGGCGATTGTGTTCGAGGGGCTGCTGGCGGATTACGGCAAGCCGAAGGTGGGTTGGCTGACGGCAACGAAGTGGTACGCCGGCGTCGCCACGTGGGGCATGAACATCTGGTCGTCAGCCGCGGCGGGGTCCCTGGCCGGGGTGTGGCTGCATTCGGTGGCGCCGGGTCTGGTGCTGGGGTTGGCGGAGGCGGCGCCGCGGGTGCGCCGGCACATGGCGGAGATCATCACCGAGCTTGAGGCGAAGCCGGAGCCGGAGCTGGCGCGGACGCCTACTGCAGCGGTGTGGCCGGCGCCGAGGTATCAGCCGCAGACCCTGTCGCAGCCGTCCTGGGTTGCGGCAGCTCAACCGTCACCTGATGTGCCTCGCCCCTCGGAGCCTGTCGTTCCACCAACCGAACCGCACTCAACGCCGTCGTCCACACCAGCGCCAGCAGCGCCCCCTCAAGCATCACGGGCACAAGAGGTGCCCGATCGATCCGGGACGCAGCTCGGCGGGGTCAACGAGCCGGTTGTTGCCCAACCGGTGCCGGTGGTGGAACCCGCGTCGGTGGCGGCTGATGCGGTGATCACGCCCGGACCGGTGGCCGCTGCTACGCCGCCCGCTGCTCCGGAACCTCCCGCCGCACCTGCGGAGGTCCCGCCGGGTCCGGAGCCGTGCGGGGACCAAGACCTGGACGTGCAGATCGCGAAGATTCTCGACGAGGCCGGGGACCGCCAGCTTGGCCGCAGCATGATCATGTCGTTGTTGTCGGACCCCAAGCCTAAGGAGTGGGCGGTGCGTCAGGCGCTGTCCCGGGTTCGGGCCGCGAGAGCTCCGGTGCTCAACGGCGCAGGGGAGCCGCACGGGCGCGGGTCGGTGGGTGAGTCCGGTGACCAGTAGCCGTGGTCATGTTCGGCTGGTCCATCCCCTGGCAGCCGGAGTCACGGTGCCGGCCGAAGGTCAGCAGATCCAGGTGGGGGCGAGCGCCGATGAACCTGACCGATCCCATCCAGTGACGGAACCCCGTGTCACCGAATGGGACCAGCCAGAACCCCCGCCGTCCCCGTGGGGACCCCCACCTGCACCTGCTGAGGCATGCCCCGTCACCGAGACACCTACTACCAGGAGAAAGGAACTCCCGATGAACGAGACGATCCTGACCATCACCGGAAACCTGACCGCCGACCCCGAGCTTCGCTTCACCCCCAGCGGCGCCGCCGTGGCGAACTTCACCGTGGCCGCGACCCCGCGCCGCTACGACCGCGCCACCCAGGAGTGGTCCGACGGCGAGCCCGTGTTCATGCGGTGCAACGTCTGGCGGCACGTGGCGGAGAACGTCGCCGAGTCACTGACCCGCGGGTCCAGGGTCATGGTCACCGGGCGGCTGCGGTCCCGGCAGTGGGAGACCCGCGAGGGTGAGAAGCGGACGAACCTGGAGGTTGAGGTCGACGAGATCGCGGCCAGCCTCAAGTTCGCGACCGTGGCCATCCGCAAGGCCGAGCGTTCCAGCGCGCGGGCCGGTGCCGGTGGCGCAGGCGAGTTCGACGACGAGCCGCCGTTCTGAGCGGTGGCCGGTGGGGACCGGTTGACATCGCGAGTCCCGGTCCCCACCGCATCCCAGTAGGTCACAACTCCAGAGAGGACGTGAGCCATGACCACGATCGAGGTGGACGGCACTCAGGCACCCGTCGAGCCCGTGACACTTTTCCGGCCGATCACCGGATGCGAGGGCCCGAATCACCTGGTGGGGCACGTGGACGAGGGCACCCGCTGGCACTGCGCCAGCTGCCAGGACACCCACGTGGTCCAGGACCCGATCCACCTTCATTTGACCAGCTGACTTGTCTCGCCCTGGTGTTCTCAACCTCCCGCGGGGAGCACCAGGGCCCCAGCCTCCGGAGGGAGGCCTCTTATGACCGTGAAGTCCAAGCCTCGTCGGATCCCGGACCCAGTTGTCGTGTGGTCCTTAGTGGAGGGCCGGTGGCACCGGGTCCTGTCCGGGTCCGAGCTGGGCGCGATGACTTTGGCTGCCCGAAAGCGGCAGCAGGTGGGTCGCCGGTATCGCCCAAGCGCACGGTTCGCCACGAGCTGGGAGATCCCCCTCGATTCAATCCCACACAGATGCGGCCGCTACAGCCGCTAACTCGGGTGCCCAGGCCCCACCTGGGCACTCACTAACAACGGAGGAATGATCACGATGGACGCGGCTTGGCACTACCACGAAGCCGAGCGACTGCTGGCCCTCGCGACAACCAGGGGTGAGGTCGGCAGCCCCGAGCAAGAGTCCCTGTACGGCCAGGCGGTGATCCACGCGAGGCTCGCGGGTACCGCGGTGCTGGTCGACGTGTTCCGGGACGAGCTGACCGAGGATGCCGAGGCTAAGTGGCGCCGCGTGCTGGACACGCGGCTGCTGGGTGGTGATCCGGCGTGAGCGCGACGACGGACTGGGACGAGCGGTGCATCGCGGACACCGATGCCCGGGAATGGGCGGAGGAGTTCGGGAAGGGGGAGCGGTACTACTCGCCTAAGTGGGGGGAGCTGACCGCGATCGTCGACGGCACCACGACGATCCGCGATGTGGCCGACGCGATGGCCCGGGGAGATGCTACACCGTTCCACGAGGCGCTGGCGGCGGATTACATGCAGCGGCCCGCGGAGTACCTGGCCATAGGGGCGCAGGCCGCAGTGACCGATGTGGCGGAGCAGGCCGTTGCCGGCGGAGCGGACGCCGAGTTCGCCTACGAAGCAGCGGAGGCGGCCCGGGATAAGGCCACGGAGGTCGCAGGGGAGTGTCGGCGGATCGCGGATGAGGCGATCACGGCGGAGCAGGCGGCGCGGGATGCGGAGCAGCGGGCTTGGGAGGAGGCTCGCGAAAACGGCGACGAGTCGTACTACGGGCCGGGCCAGGGGCGCAGCACGCTGGGGGCGGAGCAAGCCGAGACGGCAGCGGGGCGGGAGGCTGCAGAGGCCGCGGAGCGAGCGCACTTCGCGGAGTACCAGGCGCGCTACGAAACCACCCGCGCGATCTATGCCCTGTTATTCGACAAGGCGTACTACGACGCGCACTGCCTGGGTGACGGGGGCAAAGAGGACCACTACTCCGACCAGGTTTGGGATCGGGCGGAGTCGATGGCCCGGTCGGGGATGACGGCGGCGGAGGTCGCGGCGAACATCACGGCAGAGCTGGAGCGGGAGGCCGACGAAGCGGACACCGCGATCCAGGAGGGCTCCGTCCCGGCGGAGTACGAGCACGAGACCGGCGAGATAGCCGAGTGGAAACGGGCGGACGCCGCAGAGTTGCGGGAGAAGTACGGGCTGCCCCCGGCGGGGACCCCTGCCGGGGAGGACCTCGACGCCGAGGCAGCTGATCACGCAGCTCAGGCCGCAGCGGACAACGCCGCAGCGGTGGCGGAGGCCCGGGGGGACGTTGCGGAAGCCAAGCAGGCCGGCGAAGACCAGGAGACGCACGGATCGGCGGTGGGCCTGGAGGAGGCGCAGCAGCGGCTACTGGACACCCAGGAGCGGGCCGCGGTGGAGCCGGGTACCGGTACCCCGTGGGACCAGTTGGCCCCGGGGGAGTGGGAGGGGAAGCGGGCTGCGATGGACGCCGCGGCGGATGCTGACCCGGATCCAGCGGGCTGGCGGTCGGCGATGGATATCGAGGTCCCGGACTGGGTGCGCGAGCAGGGCCCAGGAGCCGTCGCGGGCTACATCGCCCGGGTGGCCGACGAGACCTCGAACCACTATAGCGACGGAGACGGCCTCGACGAGCAGGCGGAGCTGGATGACACCGCCGAAGCCGAGGAGCGTCCGGACGGCATGCCCGATCCTGACGACCCGTCGACGTGGCCATTTCCCCCTGCCGCCGAGGAGCCGCCGGGAAAACCGGATGAGCGGTCGCTAGAAGACGTCGTCAACGAGGCCCGGGTCGCAGCGCAGGAGCTCGCCCAGCAGCAGGCCGCGGACGAGGCGTCCGATGTGCACGTACCGGAGCAGGCCCCAGCGGTGACCGACGAGGCAGTCGCAGATTTGAGTGATCCGTGATGGAACTAGTGATCCTGGTGTGGGCCGGTATTGGTTCGGTCGGTGGATTCTATGTGGGGCGCTGGTGGGCTGAGGTTGCCCGCGCCAAATTCGACATGAAACGCGTCTGGGACGGTCGGCAAAGCTACCGGCAATAACGTTACCAACCCTTTTCCTTATCGAGTCGCAGGTGGAGTGTGTCCAAATGTCTAAGCAGTGCGTGTTTGTGCCGGCGTCAGAAGATGCCGGGCAGCGGTGGTCGGGGGCGTGCAGTGTGCCGACCACGCCGCAGGTAGTTGGTATTGCGCGTGGCGCGGCCCAGGCGATTCAGGAGTCCCGCGGAACTGGTGACCAATCGTCGCCGGGTTGGTTGGCCCGAACCTTCCTGGGCGCCGGCAACTCGGAATCGCGGGGCCATTCCGTTTCCGCGGAAACACGTCGCCCGTAACGCATAGCAGGAATTAACACGGAGGGAATTGACCAGCGATGAGTCTGGCAGCTGAGGTGGAGCTGATCGGGATGCTGGTGGCGCTCGGGTTGGCGGAGTTCGCGCGCCGGCGGCGGACGTGGCCGCTGGTCGGGTTCTGGGTGGCCATGTCGTTGCTGGCCACCTGGATCATGGCGGGGCTGTGGCTGACGCTGCCGCTCGCGGTCGGGTTGTGCTGGTTGAGCTGGTCGCGGTGGCAGCACCGCACTGGGCAGTCCACGGTGGCTCGGTGGCGGCGGATCAGCGCACGCAATGACGGCATGGCGGGGCGCTGGCAGCTACTACGCCACACATCGCCGTGGGCGATACGCCGGCAGGCCAGCACGCTGCGCCCCACCTTCAAGGCCCTCACCCGGTGGGAGCGGTGGCGGGTGCCGATCACGGAGTACGCGCTGCCGCTGACCCGCGTGGGCTGGTGGCGGATGTGGCTGTCCGTGGAGGAGATGGTCGTCCAGTTCGGTCGCCCCCGCCGCGGAAAGACCGGGCAGCTGATCCACTGGGTGCTCGATGCCCCGGGCGCGTTGATCGTCACCAGCACGAAGGTGGACCTATACTACCTCACCCGGTTCTTCCGGTCGCGCCGCGGCTCGGTGTGGATTTTCAATCCGACGCAGATCGGCAAGCTAGTCTCGACGATCGCGTTCAATCCGCTGGTCGGGTGTGAGGACCCGGAGACCGCGGAGGAACGGGCGATCGACCTTATCTCCGGCGGTGCGGAGCGCTCGCACGGTGAGGGCCGGCGCTGGGATCAGCAGGCCCAGCGGGTGCTCACGGGTCTCTTGCACGCCGCGGCCCTGGGTGGGCACTCCATGACTGATGTGCTGGTCTGGGTGGCCGATCCGGATGCGGCAGCCCGCAAGGTCATGGCGCTGATGCGGTGCTCGCCGGCGGCAGCGGCGTTTGTGCCCAGCGCCGAGCAGTTCTGCGGGACGAACAGCCGCACCCGCACGTCGGTGACGTTCACGATCATGCCCGCGCTGGAGTGGCTGACGAACTCGAAAGCCACGGCGGCCACCCAGGGCGCGACCCAGTTCGACGTGGAGACGTTCCTAGCGGAGAAGGCCACG
Source organism: Actinomycetota bacterium (assembly GCA_030860695.1). Lineage (GTDB taxonomy): Bacteria > Actinomycetota > Actinomycetes > Mycobacteriales > Pseudonocardiaceae. Next base: position 14,279 of record JALZHU010000059.1, on the reverse strand, counting down.
CTGTACCTGATGGCCCGGCGGGACTCCCGGATGGGTCCGCTGCTGTCCGCGCTGACCGGGTACATCGCGCGGGAGGCCCGGCGCATCGCGGCGGAGCGCCCGGGCGGGCGACTGGATCCGATCCTGCGCCTAGTCCTCGACGAGGCCGCGAACATCTGCCCCGTCCCGTTGGACGAGTGGTCCAGCGACTTCGGTAGCCACGGGCTCCAGCTGTGCCCGACCTTTCAGAGCTACCAGCAGGTCGTCGACCGCTGGGGCCACTCGGGCGCCGGGACGATCGCGAACAACACTGGGGCGCTCGTGCTGCACGCCACCGGGTTGGCGCGGGAAGACCTGGACCGCTACGTCGCCCTGTCCGGGTTCCGCATCGACCACGAAGGCCGGCGGGTGCCGGTGCTCTCGGTAGATCAGCTGATGAACCTACCGAAGGGCACCACGGTGGTGTGGGGTCCGGATACACCACTGACCATCGGGCGGATGCGCCCGGGCTGGCATCGGCGGGATCTGCGGGAGGCCAACCACCTGGAGGGAATCCAAACCCAGAAGCTGGTCGCCGCGATGGAGGACGAGCTCGACCAAGCCGAACGCGACGACGTGCAGGTATTGACGGGTGATCGGTGATGGCGCCCAACTCCCGCCCGCCGGGCGACAACCCGCTCGAGGAGCTCGGCCCGGTGGCGGCGCTCGCCCGCCAGGTGGAGCGCAACGCCCGAGCGACGGCGACGCTGGAGGAGTTACTGCGTGGGCTGGCGGGCGACGTGGCGGCGTTGGTGGCGAACGCGCCCACCCAGCACCCGGCGCCCGCCTCGTGGCTGTTGACCATTGACCCGGGCGAGGCGCTGGAGACCCTGGAGTGGCTCACCCGGTGGGTGCGGGATGTCTACCTCTGGTACCCGGAGGCCCGCCTGCCCTCCTGCTGGATGTGGCACCCGGCGGCGATCGAGGAGCTCTGGTGGCTGGCGCAGGCCCACCGGGAGGCGTACACGCCGCCCACCCGGTCCATAAGCAAGGCCTGTGAGTGGCATGACCGGTTCCGCCCAGGCGTGGTCAAGCGCCTCAACGACGCGCCGTACCGGGACTGCGACCTCTCCCGCCATGCAGCCGATGCAGATCGGTTCCGAACCATGCCGGCCGACAGTCCACTCCACTCAGCAGCACGACGGATAGCCACGGAATGGATCGACGGCCAACACATCCCAGAGCCGACACCACTTGAGCAGTCCCACGCCAACGCGATCGACCGAGCGAAATAGCCAGCCAGAACTAGTTACCTCACGCAGGACCTCCCAAACGATCCCATCAACGACGCCGAAGATCAAACCTGAGGTCAACAGATGACGCACGAAGATCAAACCCGAGATCAAAACCAGAAGATCGCCAACTCAGTCCCAACTCAGTCACACCATGGCATCCTGATCCACTGGGCCCTCGCATCGCGTTCCGCTCCGCATCGGTCAAGATCAAGAAACCGCGATGCTGAGCGTCAGCAGCGGGTACGACACCCGCTACCTCACCGAGGCTGTCGGCGGCGGTCGAGAGGGCTACTACAGCGCAGCGGTGACAGCTGGGGAGCCGCCCGGGCAGTGGTACGGCAGCGGTGCCGCGCTGCTCGGGTTGGCGGGCGAAGTGGACGCCGACCTGATGGAGGCGATCTACAAGGAACTGCTGGATCCGCGGGACCCAGCGGCCCACGACCGGTCCACGTGGTCGGAGGCGTGGACGCTGGGCGCGGACCACAAGAACTACCGCACTGCGGAGGAGATCTACGAGCAGGCGCTCAAGGACAACCCGCACGCCGGGCCGGAGAAGCGGGCGGACCTGTGGGGGCTGGCGGAGCAGGCGGCCAAGCAGGCGATGTCGTTCCTCGATCTCACCTTCTCCGCTCCTAAATCCTGGAGCGTGGCGGCGGTGGCGTTCGAGCGCGCCAGCAACCTGGCGTGGGAGGCGGGAGACCTCCAGGAGGCCGCCCACTGGGAGGAGTTGCAACGCACGCTGGAGGAGGCCATGCGGGTGGGCGCCCGCGCCTCCATCGACTACCTGGAGAAGCACGCCGGCTACGGGAGGACCGGACACCACGGCGGCGGGAGCGGGCGGTGGATCGACGCCCACTCCTGGGTGGTGGCCCAGTTCCTCCAGCACGATTCCCGGGAACACGACCCGCAGCTCCACATCCACCAGGCGGTACTGAACCGTCAGTTGTGCGCGGATGGAAAGTGGCGCGCGCTGGACACCACGGCGATCAAGAACTGGAAGGCCGGCGCCGGCGCGGTGGGGGAGCGGGCGGCGGAGGCCTACGCGGCGCAGCGGGCGGGGTTGGCGTTCCGCACCCGGACGGATGGAGTGGCGCGGGAGATCGTCGGGGTGGATCAGGCGCTCATGGATCAGTTCAGCAAGCGCACCCACCAGATCCACCCCAAGGTTGAGGCGCTCGCCGCGGAGTTCCGCGAACGGTACGGGAGGGAGCCCTCGCTCCACGAGCGGTTCCGGATGGCGCAGCAGGCGACGCTGGCCACGCGGAAGGCGAAAGAACACGACGGGGAGTCCGCCACGCAGCGGATGGATAGGTGGGTTGAGGAGACCCGGGGAACAGTCGGGCAGGACTTGGCAGAGACCGCCCGGGCGGTTGTTGTGGCAGCGGCGCAGCCAAGGGAGGCGGCGCAGTTTTCGCCGGCGGATGTGAAGGCCCGGGCGCTGGCCGCGGTCGGTCAGGACCGAGCGGTGTGGCGGGAATCGGAGCTAACGCGGGAAATCGACCGCGCGTTACCGGCGGAAGTGCAGCTGAGCGAAGCGGACGTGCAGGAGTTGCTGGAGGGCTTGACGGAGGAGGCGCTGGAGGAAGCGCTGCCGGCCCGCAAAGGCGTGGACACGACCGATGCGCCGGAGCCGGTGAGGCTGGCGAATGGGCGGTCGGTGTTCGAGGCGCCGGGATCCCGGACGTGGTCTACCCCGGAGCAGGTAGTGGGGGAGCGGTTGCTGCGGGAGGCCGCGGTGACCCGCGGCGCGACCTGCCTGACGGTCGAGGAAGCCCAAGCAATCGTGGCGCGATACGCGGAGAACGGGGTGGAGCTCGGCGCCGATCAGGCTCGGGCACTGGTGGGGGTGCTGAGCTCTGGGGCGATGCTCGAGACAATCGCGGCGGCGCCGGGGACGGGAAAGTCGTTCCTGCTCGGTGCGATCGCGGATGCGTGGCAAGCCACGGGGCGGCAAATGTTCGGCCTGGCGACCACGCAGGTTGCCGCCGAGGTGCTTGCGGGCGAAGGGCTCACCGCGGCGAACGTGACGCAGTGGTTGGGCGCGCAGCAGCGGCTGGCTGAGGGCCGGGCTTCGGCGGCGGATCGGGAGCTCGCGCTGCGCCCGGGCGCGATCGTCACGGTCGACGAGGCCTCCATGACGTCGTGGGCGGATCTGCTCGCGGTGCAGCAGATGTGCGACTGGGCCGGCGCGAAGCTGCTCACGGTCGGTGATCCGCATCAGCTGAGCGCGGTCGGCCCGGGAGGTGCGCTGGCCGACGTGGCCGAGAACGGGATCAGTTACGAGTTGACCCAGGTGCGCCGGTTCCGGCAGAAGTGGGAGGCCAAGACGTCGCTGGATCTGCGGGCGGGTGATCGGGCCGCGGTGGCGGAGTACAGCAAGCACGGGCGGCTGGTGTCGGGTGGATCGGTGGAGGCCACGGAGCAGCGGGCGGCGAACGCGTGGCTGTCCGACACCCTGTCGGGGCTGGAGTCGCTGCTGCTCGTGGGCAGCAACGCGGACGCGGCGCGGTTATCGGGGCAGTTGCGGGCGGAGCTGGTGGCGCTGGGGAAGGTGTCCGCTGAGGGTGTGACGCTGGGGTTGCAGGACACCACGGCGGGTGTGTGGGATTTGGTGCAGGCCCGGCGGAATGGGTGGGATCTGGCTCGCTGGGAGGGCAACACAGCGGCGCCGATCAATCGCCGGACCTATGAGGTGACCGGTATTCGGGCCGACGGCGGGTTGACTGTGGCGCCCATTGTGGGGCGTTCGGAGAATGGTCGCGAGCTGGGTGCGGAAATGCAGCTGCCGGCCTCGTATGTGGAGCGGCACCTGGCGCTGGGATATGCGTCGACGGCGCACGCAGCGGAGGGCCGCACAGTCGATACCGGGCATTGTGTGTATGGCACGGGAATGGACGCCGCAGGGTTCCTGGTGTCGATGACGCGGGGGCACGAACGCAATACCGGATATGCGGTGACCCGGCGGGAACCGGCGAAGGGCGCGTCGGAGCCGGGCGAAGTGGCACAGGTGAAGGAACGCACAGCGGAGGCTGTTCTGGGGGATTTGTTGCAGCGCGCGGAGCTCGACCGCGGGGCGTTGACACAAAAGGAACAGGCGGAGCGCGACGAGGCCTCGGCGATGACTAACGGTGACCGGCTTATTGATGTGGTCCGTCAGGTGACGGAGGGCCGGACCAAGGAAGTGCTGGATCGGCTGGTCGCCGACGGCGCACTGAGCGCCGATAACCGAGCCCGGATCGCGGCGGATCCAGCGATGTGGTCGGTGGACGCCTTGCTGCGCCGAGCTGAGCTGGCAGGGCATGACCCGGTCGCGGCGCTGGAGTCGGCGGTGCGGTCACGGAGCCTGGAGGATGCGGCGTGGCCGGCGAAGGCGCTGCACTCCCGACTTGAGGACGCGGTGGGCCGCCAGTTGACGCCGGCGGTGCAGTCGTTCGCGGAGATGATCCCGGCCGGGGTGTCGGACCAGTGGCGCCCGTGGCTGGAGCGGCACGCCGCGGCGGCTGATGCGCGGCGAGCGGAGCTGGGCACGCAGATCGCGATCGAACTTCCACAGTGGGTGCTGGAGGCACTGGGGGATGTCCCGGAGGATCCGGTGGCGCGGCTGGAGTGGGAGGGCCGCGCCGGGATGGCGGGGGTGTACCGGGAGCTTGTAGGGCATGACGACGCGGCGGATGCGTTAGGTGATGCGCCGTCCGCGGTGTTGGCGGAAAAGCACGCGATGTGGCGGGCGGGACATGAGGCGCTGGGGTTGTCCTCGGCGGGCCCGGAGGAGCGGGAGGCGTCGGAGGGGTTGCTGCGGATGCGGGTGGCAGCGCTGGAGCGGGAGGAAGCCTGGGCGCCGGCGTATGTCGCTGATGAGTTGGCCGCGGTGTCGCTGGCGGAAGCGCAGGCGCGGGAGACCTCGGTGGTGTGTTCGGCAAAGTCACTGGCGGAGCCGGATTCGGAACGCTCCGCAATGTTGCGCGATGAGGCGCAGCAGGCCGCAGCGGAGCTGGACACGTTGCGCGAGCAGCGGGTGGCGCTCGAGCGCGCGGATCTGGAGCGGGCCATGTGGTCGGCCAAGACCGCGGTCACCCGGGATAAGGCGGAGGCAGCGCGGGATGAGTTGTCAGCCCGCGGCATGGATTTGAAGGACCCGCCGGATCAGACGACTGCGGCGGAGTGGCTGGAGGCGCATCGGGCGGAGCTCGCGGAGGCGGAAGCCGCGCAGCTGGAGGTCGACGAGGCCAGTGTGGCGGATCCGGAGCTGGAGGGGCTGCGGGCCGAGGAGGACGCGGCACCGGTGGCACAGGGGTCAATGCAGGAGACCGGGCTGGCGGAGACCGAGGTCCCGGATATCCGGGACACCTCGACCGCCGATGCGCGCGAACACGCGGACTCGGAGAAGCACGGGCGGGTACCCGCGATGGCCGAGACTCGGCAGAAGGTCGATCGGGCGCAGGCCGCGGTGACCGAGATGCGTGCCCGGGAGGAGTTGGACGCTGCAGCTGATACGGATCAGTTCGAGGCTGCGGTGACCCGCTACGGCGATGACCGATCGCTGGAGGATGCCGACAACGCGGGCACCGATCAGCCTGCGGTGGAGCTACCTGAGCTGGATCCGGTGAAGCATGAGTCGGTCACCTAGCGCGCAGAGCCTCCTGCACTGCGGTCATCTGCTCGTCGTAGTGCAGGTACTCGGCGGCATCGCGCTCAGCCTGGATCCGTTTCGTGGCCCGCTGTTCGGGCGACAGGCGGCCGTCGCCGGTGCGGATGACCTCGGCGTACAGGTCGTCGGCGGTGTAAAGGCGGCCGTCAGGGTGCCGGCGGGGCACCGGAATAGGTGCCGCTTGGTCGGGAACGCCGAGCAGCCAGCGCAAAGCGCGCCACACGCCGAGGGTGTACTTGACGTTCCGCCCGGGCTTCGGTGGGTAGGGGGTCACGTCGAGCTGCCGGTAGATCAGGTCCAGGGGCAGCCCGGCAGTGGGATCGCTGGCGGCCTCAGCGGCCCAGCTTTCGGCCTGTGCCAGGACTCGAGTCACGGGGCGCTCGGGGCGGTTGGTGATGGGTGCGTCGCGGCCGCTGCGGACCCAAGAAATGGCGGTGCCGACACCTGCCGCCCAGGCATCTCGCTGATTACGCAGCATGGCGTACGCAAGCCAGTGCTCGTCGGCGATTTGGCTCACGGACGGGACTACCCAGTCCGGGGTCTGCGGGGTCCACGTTCCTCCCATGGGAGCCAGTATGCGGGACGACCCGACAATTGCCGCGGTGACCTGAGAGTAATCCGGTGTTGGCTGCCCCCGTTTGGCCATCGGGTTGGCGGTCGCGCTCAAGGCCGCGCTGGCCGAGAACTCCGCGGACCCGCCTGCGGCGGGGCAGCATCGCTGGCCCCGAGCTTGACACGGCCGCACTCAACATCAAGGGCCACAAAGCATCTTCGGCGCCCCTACCGGGGCCGCTGCGCTCACCGAAGATCCTTTGCTCTCCAACCCTTGACGTTGAGCCTCCGCGGCCGCGTTGGGCGCTCGTTGCGGCGAGGTGGAGCACCTCGCCCGCCCTACGGGGCCAGCAAACGCCAACGACCCTCCTAGGAGCTCCCCCATGACCACCCCAGCGATCACCACGACCTACGACGAACTGTGCCCGGGCTGCGACCAGGGCGACGGGACCTACTGGGTGGACAGCACCCCTGACTCGGACAGCTGGGCGTGCCGGCACTGCGGTCACGAGTGGGCCATCACGGTGCACGTCCCCGGGCAGTAGCCATGACGGGGTACCGGGTGCTGGTCACCGGGTCACGGCAGTGGCGTGACCGGGATCGGGTGGAGGCCAGCCTTCGGGCGGTGCTGGACCGGTGGGGCGGCCCTGCGGGCGCCATGGTAGTGGTGCACGGGGCTGCCCGCGGTGCGGACCGGTTGGCCGATGAGGTCGCGAAGGCCCTGGGGTGCCAGGTGGAGCCGTATCCGGTGCCGTCGTGGGCGTGGCGCCCGGAGTACGCGGGCAAGTGCGCGGGGCATGCGCGGAACGCGCTGATGGTGCGGCTGGGCGCGGTAGGCTGTGTCGCGTTCCCCCTAGGCCTGTCGGCGGGCACCCGGGGTTGCATGGTGCTCGCCGAGGACGTCGGCATCCGGGTGTGGAACCGCGGCGAGCCCCCACTGCCCGACGGCCTGTACCAGGTGACTCGCGGCACGCTCTGCGCCGGGTTCGAGGTCCGCCGCGGCGTGGTTGTGGCGTGCGCGCCGATCTTGCGGGCCGGCCTAGCGACGTGGTGGCGCCTAGCTACGGAGCCGGCGAGTGACGTAGTGGTCCGGCTAGCGGTGGCGTAATGACCGCCGAGTCGTGCCTGTTCACCGCCGACGAGGTGCCGAGCGGCGGGTGGAGCAGGGCGCACCGAATCCTCGCCGCGATCGAACCGACCGTGCCGTTGCCGGCCGTAGTCGGCCGTGATCTCACCCCTCGGCCGATAACCCTGGTGGCCGTCGGGGCGCTGCTACGGCAGGTCATCAGCCGGTTCGGCGGGCTGACGGCGGACATTGAGCACACGGGCTACCCGATCGGCCACCCGGAGCACCGGGTCAAGACCGTGCAGCTGGGTGATGACGAGACCGTGGTGGTGTTCGACGCCGCAGACCCCGAGCACCGCGAACTCATCCGGGCACTACTGGCCGCGGCGCCCCAGGTCTACACCCACTCGGCACCAGCTGACCTCAACCCACTAATCCACGCGGGCCTAGCCGACGACTCCCTGTGGGACCGCGTGCGAGACACGTTGATCGTGACCCGGTTAGCGGACCCGGCGACCACCGGACGCCGCGCCGGTCTCAAGTCCGTGTCGCCGGCCGTGCTGGGCTCGGCAGTCGCCGTTACTCCCCGGGCTGATGCGGCGCGGGCGGAGCTGTTTACCCGTGGTAAGTGGCTCACCGACGTCGGCTTGACCACACTGCCGGCGCGGTCCGGGTGGGCTCAGGCTGACCCCCGATGGGCCACCATGGTCAACTACGCCGCCTCGGACGTGCTCGACGCCGCGGCGCTGGCTCGTCGACTGCCCCGCGTCGCCCCTGACCTCCTCGAACGCGAACACACCGTGCAGCGCATGTGTGCCCGCATCGGCCTAACCGGCCTCCCGTTGGACGGGCCACACATCGACGCCCTTCTGGCTAAGCACCGGCACGAGCGTGACCTCACGGGCCGCCAGGTCCGAACCCACGGAGTCACCAACCCCGGTTCCGACCCGCAGGTCGGTGATGCGCTCACCCGGGCCGGAGCGCATCTACCCCCCACAGACACGGGGCAAAAGTCCGTGGCCGCTGCTGTCCTCGCCCCGTTACGCGCCAAACCGGGTGAACTGGGGGAGCTGGCCGCCGCGGTGCTCGACTGGCGCCACCACGACACCCTGATCACGACGTTCCTTGAGCCCTACCAGACATTGGTGGTGTACGGCGACGGCAGGGTGCGGCCGTCGATCGCCACCCTTGGGGCCAACACCGGGCGCATGACCTGTAGCGGACCGAACCTGCAACAGGTTGCCCGCACTGGAGGTATCCGGGCGTGTATTACCGCGGACCCCGGGTACGTCCTGATCTCGGCGGACTTCTCGGGGATCGAGCTGCGGGTGGCTGCGGCGCTGTGCGGTGACACCACACTGCGCCGGATCATCCTCGACGGCCTCGACATCCACTGGGAAATAGCCCGCCAAATGTTCGGGCCCAACGCCACCAAAGCGCAGCGGTACCTGATCAAATCTGGCGTGTATGGCTATCTCTACGGCGGCGGGATCACCACGCTGGCCGCGGAGATGGGTTGCCCGCCGGACGTCGCCGAGGCGATGGTCGGCACCCTCAAGTCGATGATGCCCACGCTGGCCGAGTGGTCCGATCAGCTGCGGCGCCGGGCGGCCGCCGGCAACACCCGATACCCGCTATACGGCGGCGGCACCGTGTACCTGCCGACGTTGCGTCCCCACGCTGCGGGGAACTATGCGGTGCAGCGGACCGCTCGTGAGTTGCTCGTCGATGCGTTACTGCGGTGGCGTGGCACTCCTTGGGGTGGGTGTGTGCTGTTGCCGGTGCACGACGAGATCATCACCATGGTCCCCGAAGACGAAGGTGATGCGGCGATCGCGGCGCTGGTCGGTTGCATGCAAACCGAGTTCCAAGGTGTGCCAATCGTAGCCAAAGCCGACCCACCCGGCCGGCATTGGGCTGACGCTGCCTGAGTTCTGGTCCGGCGGCTTCGCGGAGGGTTGTCACGCCAGCCGGGTTCGTAAGTCGTCGCTAGTGGTGTCGGGGAGTCTGCCCGTCGCGGAGCGGGTGGCGGGGGATGCAACCATGGTGCTGTTAGTGCACTCAAGAGAGGTCGTATGAGCTGCGGAAACTCGTTTGTTATCAGTCAAGCAGTTCGGCCAGGCGCGCAGGCAGTAGGCGGACAACTCCACAGGGCGGCGCGGATAAGACGCCTCAAGCACGGGAGCCGCTTCATAATGCCAGCGTGATCACCACCGCGGCCGACGACTGGTCGCCGTCCGACAACCCGTATGCCATCGCCGTCTCTGAGGCCCGGGTGGTGGCGGGACGCCGGACCCAACTGACTTTCAAAGTGTTCAAGCCAGCAGAGCTAGCGGTCTGGATTAACAAGATCCATCTTACGGGCAGTCCGGCCGCTATGAGATCTTCGGCCATTTGGTGCTGCGCCCGAAGTTGCCCCGGCGCAGCATGCCGCCCTTCTCGCCCAGGAACACCAGACCCTCAGCGCCCGAGCCCGCATATCGCTCGATGTGTCGGCGCAGTTCATCGACCGACACCGCTGGTAGGACGACCTTGCGAACGCCAGCTACTGATTTGGGTGGGCCGGCCTGCATTCCGCCGCGACCAAGCTGCGCCTGGCGCCGACGCACGTACAACACCCGCTGCGTGAGGTCGACATCGCAGCGCCGCAACGCGATCAGCTCGCCCCACCGCAGACCCGTGACACGCCGCCGCAAGCGCAGCGCCCGGAACCGGTCCGGCATTAGCTCGGCGAGGGCGTAAACCTAGGCACAGTCGCGGCACCATCACCCCGTGCTGGTCCTACGACGATCACGATGAGTTATGGAGCCGCACGCACGGCACCACCGGATTCAACGCACCACTGATCTGTCTGCTGTCCGGAGACGCCATCTACGTCTCCGACCCTTCCAGGATGCACCCACGACGCGAAAGCGTTCACCACCACACCGGTCGCCAAGATCGTCGAAAAATCCGGCGGCGGAATCGGCGACAAAGGTTACCAAGGATGCGATATCGTTACCCCGCGTAAGACACCGCCAGGCGGAGAGCTCAGCAAGACAGACAAAGCAAACAACGCCGTCATCTCGGCGCTGCGGGCGCCCGTTGAAAGGCTCGTCGCACATTTTAAGTCGTGGCGGATCTTCCACACCGACTACCGACGCCCGTATTACACTTACCGTGACGCGTACGACGCTGCTCGCGGGCTGTTCTTCTTCTCAATTACATGGGGTTTTGAATAATCCTCATGGAAGTCAGTTTCGCCTCGCGCCGGCAGAGGAAATAAAATACAATCATTGATCGACCCTTGAAGTTATCCATGCGGTCGGGTTATTGATCCGATTTTATCGGCGAGGTTTAAGGTGGCTTCCGCTTTGGGATCCAAAGCACGGATGACGCTGGCGACCAGCCATGTCACCGCAAAGGTATCAAATACTCCCTGTGCCACCGTGGTAATATCGGGGAAGAGGAACCTCATCGCAATGGCAGCAGCCAGAGGAGTCAAAGCGACGATAATCTTAATGGCGAGCTTACCGGCCCGCTGAGCGCGATTCGGGTCTGCAGCGACGTTGTTTTCCTTGATGAACCTTCCCAATTGATTGGTGACGGCCGCTTCAAGGTTGGCCAGCAGATTCCGCGCCACCTCGTAGGGTTTTGCGTCGCGGAGCAGGACGCTGCGCTGACAGTTGGAGAGCGCAGCGACAATGCGGTCGATCTCATTGCGGACCGCATCGTTCGTGACAGAATGCAAAACACGTAGGCTTGACGGGATTGAATATCGAAACAACCATATAATGCCGTCTAGCCTCTCCGCGATGCGCATCAGCGATTCGGGATCTATCCGTTCCCATTTCATGTCACGGTCGATTCGTCGCGACTTCACCGGAATTCCGGCCAACCGGTGTCGTAACCAGCGGCGTAAGTCACGGTCATTCAACGGTCGCGGCACGATCAGGTCCACCCCCCTCCAGGCGGCGCCGAACTCCAGGTCGAATAGAGCGTACATCAATAGTATCGAGACGATCTGCTGTTCTGGGTCCTGTTTCGTCGCCTGCTGGTATACGAAACTAGCAAGCAGCAGGATGAGATAACCTAGGAACATGCCAACAAGCAGGATTAGGCCGCTCAACAATCCCGCTAGATAGGCCGCGTTTAACCAGCCAAAGGAGGTGGGCAACGCTTGTAGAGCGCTAACCAGCCCCACGGCGATCACTGCCAAGTACAAACAATAGACCCGCATGGATAGTTTCCACCAACGTTGCCACAACGGTAAATACACCACACCGGCAATGACTGCGAATATAATTATACTAACCAGGAACGTGCCCCCCACCTCCATGAAGGAGTAATCAGTTAATAACCAGCGCGCCGCAATGAAAGGTGTAAATACTGTTACGGTGAGCACGATAGCACCCGCAGCCGAAGAGGCGTCTCTCAGTAGCCGTGGTTCGTCGCCCCGGAATATCAACGCAAAACCGAACAATGATAACCCGAAGCTGGCGCTAAGCACGTACGCACTAACGTCAAGCGTCCGGTGGGCACAGATAACCAGAGTGGTCGAAATTACTATCGATAGAATAAAGGCGATCCAGTCTAGTTCTTTCCGCTTCGGGAGCAGGAGCGAGACCAAGATTATTGAGGAGAGTAGCGTGGTCAGCACGAATGCTGAGGCCGCGACGATAAGTTTATCCACCTGGCGCCCGGACAAAGCCCCCGGGACCATGATCGCCAACGTGCCCATGCCAAGGAAGAAAACAAACTGACTTATCATATTCGGCATCGCATCAAAGATGATCCTATACTGAGCATCCCTTTTCTGATTTCCGTCGATGTATCGCTCCATGACCCTTGGGTGGCGCCCCCTCACGGAAGCAACGAATCTGCTCTCATAAAGTGCCGAGAGCGGGCATTCACGAGCGAGTTGCCGATAGTACCGATAGGAGGTAGAAAAATAAGACAAAATTGGCAAGTACACGCCGCCTGAGGTTTTCAAGGACGGAGACAGGGGCACGGTCGCTCCTTAAAGATTGACCTGACGTAGTGAAGATTATTCAAAACTTTTCTAGCGGACTAAGAGAACTATTCAACACAGCTTGATCACCGCTCGGCGTGTCGGCTGAGCAACGGTCTTTCCCGATGATATCGATTGAGGTTCCAACGCCGCTATCGGTACCATCAAGGAAAGACCGTTGCGATACCATCGTACTACAGGCCTGGCGCCGTCCCAAATGCACGAGCTTGTCCGGCGTGTCCACGAGGCGTTGACGGAGCCCTGGCATAAAAAAGTCGGTCGACCGAAGTCGTGTGGACTGTATCACGCAATAGAGGAGAGATGGTGGTCTCCAGGGGTGAGTGCACCACCGGCTTGACCTGGGACCCTCGCGAGGGCTCACATCGAGCTAATAGCGGGCAGGCCAGGGGCTGCCCGATGCGCAGGCCAGCTTACGAGCCCTCGCCCCAGGTCAAGCCGGTGGTGCACTCACCGTTTGATATCAAGGATCGCGTGCATGTATCTCCGCCATAACGGCACCCAAGAATTGTTGGGTGATCTACATGATATCTCACAGTCCACGGTTTCACGGATTGTGACCACGCTGGTGCCCATTGTCAAATCGGTGTTGGCGGAATTCGTACCCAACGTGCAGGAGTCGATCGAGATGGTCAACGGCAGAGTCTGCCTGGTAGACGGCACCATCACCCCGTGCTGGTCCTACGACGATCACGATGAGTTATGGAGCCGCACGCACGGCACCACCGGATTCAACGCACCACTGATCTGTCTGCTGTCCGGAGACGCCATCTACGTCTCCGACCCTTCCAGGATGCACCCACGACGCGAAAGCGTTCACCACCACACCGGTCGCCAAGATCGTCGAAAAATCCGGCGGCGGAATCGGCGACAAAGGTTACCAAGGATGCGATATCGTTACCCCGCGTAAGACACCGCCAGGCGGAGAGCTCAGCAAGACAGACAAAGCAAACAACGCCGTCATCTCGGCGCTGCGGGCGCCCGTTGAAAGGCTCGTCGCACATTTTAAGTCGTGGCGGATCTTCCACACCGACTACGGACGTCCGTATTACACTTACCGTGACGCGTACGACGCTGCTCGCGGGCTGTTCTTCTCACCTACGTATAAGAGTTGCTTACGATCTTTGTTGCATTGTATTCCTCTTCGGTCAAGCACGACTCGCTAATACGCAACTCCTTCGCCAACTCAGCGATCGGTTTGGACCGCTCACGGGCCAACGCAACGGCACGACGACGAAACTCAGCAGGGTGAGGAGCAGGCACGGCATGATCCTTCCTGATGGCCGAGGCCACCTCAGGTCGGGTGTCCGTGCTACGGGGGAAGCTCAGGTGACCGCAATATGGCTCGCCCACCGCAAAACAGGGCCAAAGGCCACTGTCGCTGAGCAGCAGGTCGCCTGCTGGGTGAGGGCGCGCAGCAGCCGGAACCAGATCCCGGCGTGCACCGACCGGCCGGGCACACCCGTTATCCATACCATCCACTGTGGACGGTGTGTCACCAAACCTGTCACCGAAACTCTGCCGCTGCCATGCACAGAGCGCACCACGGACAATGGTAAGTCCAGACTGGCCTGCTAGAGCCGGGTCACGCGGTGTTGAGCCGCACTCTGGCAGTGCGGGGGTCACGGGTTCGATTCCCGGCACCTCCACCATGGCGGCCTTACTCGCACTCTGACCCGCAAGCGCGGTGGTGAGCAGGTCGCCGAGGTGATTTGTGGTGACTTCCTCCCCAGCTGTGAAGGTCTGTCGTGT
>JALZHU010000310.1 GCA_030860695.1 Actinomycetota bacterium | reverse complement strand
CCCCCCCCGCTCCACATCGACTTCCGGGGTGTCCCTCAGGTCGGCGCCGCAGCCAGTACACGGGCCGGGCTCATGCCGCAGGCGCTCGTCCGGGTTGGCGACCAGCATCAACGTCGAGCCTGGATGCCCCGGCTGACCGCCCGGCTTGCGCCCGCTTTTGCGCCGCAGCGACCTGGGAGCGGGCTTGGTGAACGGGGAGTCCGACGACGGCGGCTTCGAGGAGTTCCGACTATTCTGCCCCAACTGCCGACGCAACTCCGCAACCTCAGCCTCAAGCTGCTCAATCCGGTCGACCTGCCGCACCACCAGAGCAGCGAGCTCCTCATAGGACGGACGGTGATCAACGGGCACCCTACCATGGTCAACAAGATGGCAGCGAGATCAATTAGCCACGTCGGAGACCTAACCAGTCACGTCAGCGATACCGTCTCGCGTTCGGTAATCCATATGTCTACCTCTTGCTATGCAACAGACCCTCCCCAAGCCACCTGCGCACGGCATAGAAGATTTTCATCTGTTTGACCTTTTGCTCGACGCGGCGCGTCGGTGTGTGTATCACCAACTGGCGTCCGTCGCTCCTCATAGCAACGACGTTCACCTTGCCGACGAGCGCATTCGATGCCACAGCCGCGGAACCGCCGTTTCAGGAGGGAAGCCCTCATGAGTGATACGCCTGATGTTATCGCTCCGTTGGGGTCCAGCCGCTTTTCGCCCGCCCATGCAGCTCATGCTGTGGTGATCGGTGGTGGTATGGCTGCCCTGTTGGCCGCGCGAGTGCTCGCCAACCACTTGCAGCAAGTGACGCTCGTCGAGCGGGACGCGCTAACGGATAGCGTGCAGGCCCGCAAGGGTGTCCCGCAGCAGCGCATGCTGCATGCGCTGCTGCCCCGAGGCTTGGGGATCGTGGAGCGGCTGTTCCCCGGCTACGGTCACCAGCTGCAGGCCGCCGGGGTGGTGTCGCTGTGTGTTTTCGCTGATGCGCTGGTGCTGACCCCTGCTGGTTGGTTTGACCGGCGGGCCAAGGGGTGGCCGTTTCTGTCGGCTAGCCGACCGCTGCTTGAGTGGGGGAGTGCGCCAGCGGCTGCGGAAACTGCCGGGTGTGAAGATCCTGGACCGGTTACATAAATGCCATGACTCTTCAAGAGACGCTTGGTGAGCAGCTTAGCCGTGCCCGTCGACGCCGTTTCGTGGGGCGGCGGGCTGAGTTGGAGCTCTTCGCCGCCGCGCTGGCTGCGCCGGAGTCGCCGTTCGCTGTGCTGCACGTGCACGGACCAGGCGGGGTGGGTAAGAGTACGTTGCTGCAGGCTTTCGCCGAGGTGGCGACCGCGGCAGGTGCTCTCGCGGTACGGCTCGACGCGCGGCACTGTGAGCCGTCCCCGGCGGGCTTCATGAGTGGTCTACGGCAGGCGCTGGGCCTGCCTGAAGACGGTGCCCCGGTCGAGGCACTGGCTGAGCGCGGGCGGGTTGTGTTGTTCGTCGACGCCTACGAGGCCGCGGCGGCCGTCGACGACTGGGTGCGCGACGAGCTGCTGCCGGCATTGCCGTCCGGTGTGCTGGTCGTGCTAGCCGGTCGGGAGCCGCCGACCTTCGGATGGCGAGCCGACCCCGGCTGGGGCGAGTTGCTGCGGGTGATCTCGCTGCGCAACCTGCCGCCGGAGGACAGCCGTGCCTTCCTGCGGGCTGCCGGTGTCCCGGAAGCATTGCACGCTGACGCGCTGGCGTTCTCTCACGGTCACCCGCTTGCGCTATCGCTGCTGGTTGACGTGTTTAAGCAGCAGGATTCCCCCACCGCGGCCGATCTGGGCGGGGATGCCAACATCGTGCGGGTGCTGGTGGAGCGGTTCACCGCCACCGTGGCATCACCACGGCATCGGCTGGCGCTGGAGGCCTGCGCGTTGGTCCGGGCCATGACGGAGTCGGAGTTGCGCATCGCGCTGGACACCGACGACGTGGGCGAGCTGTTCATGTGGCTGCGCAGCCTGTCGTTCGTCGAGGACAGCGCCCACGGGCTGACCCTGCACGACCTGGCCCGTGATGTGCTCGACTCCGATCTGCGCTGGCGTGATCCGAGCCGTTATGAGCAGCTGCGGCATCGCCTGGCTGAGCACCTGGCCAACCAGATCCTGGACAGCACCGGCGACCTACAGCAGCGCCTGCTGGTGGACCTCTGGTTCCTGCACCGAATGAGCCCGGCGTTGCGGGGCGCTTACGACTGGAAGGGAGTGGGCAAGGTCCGCGTGGAGCCCGCCACGGTGGGAGATCGAGCCGGGATTCTGGCGATGGTTCGCCGCCACGAGGGCGAGGAAGCCGCCGGCTGGGCTGAGTTCTGGTTCGATCGGCAGCTGGCGGCATTCAGTGCGTTTCGCGGCACCGGTGGTGCGTTGCTTGGATTTTGCTGCTACCTGCAATTACACGACACTGCAGCGGCCGACCGGGACGCGGATCCGGGCACCCGGGCGGCCTGGACGTTCGTACAGCGCCACGGCCGTGCCCGGCCCGGTGAGCAGGTGACGATTCTGCGATTCATCATGGATGCTGAGGTTTACCAGCGCCCATCGCCCGCGTTCAACCTCCGGGCGGCGGTTGCCGGGCGCAGCTGGATTTACAGCCCAAGGCTGGCCTGGGACGTCCTGGTCGTGCAGGACCCATACCCGCTGCACGAGGAGCTTGTCTACCTCGATTACCACCGCGCTCCCGAAGCCGACTTCACGATCGGCAACCACCGGTTCATTGCCTACGCCCACGACTGGCGCCGCCGGTCACTGGACGAATGGGCCAGACTGATCGATCAGCGCGGGGCATATCGGGCGGCCATGACGCCGGAACCGGCCGCCGAGGCTGCCGTGCTGGTGCTGTCCCAACCCGAGTTCGAGGAGTCGGTCAGAGCCGCGCTGCGCAACCTCTCCCGACCAGCGCTATTAGCCGGCAACCCGCTGCTGAGCTCACGGCTCGTGGTCCGGGCCGCGTCCGGTGCAGGCTCACCGGAGGTCCTGGCCGACATCGTCCGTGCGGCTATCGAGGCGCTGCGCGGCGACCCGCGGGATGAGAAGCTTTACCGTGCCTTGGACCGCACCTATCTGCGGCCCGCGATGACCCAGGAGCGTGCCGCCGAGGTGCTCGGCCTGCCGTTCAGTACCTACCGGCGCCATCTGTCCCAGGGGGTAGCCCGGGTGATCAGCCTGCTGTGGCATGACGAGGTGTACCCGGATAGCCGAGTGGTCGAGAGGAAATTGAGCAGTTATCGACCTGTCGGCTGAGCAGCGGCTCGGTCCATGGTGGGGCGGCGCCGCCAAGGAGATCTGGGGCTGCCAGGGAGGTACACCGTGCGGAAAGTCGGGGACCACGCCGTCGTCATCGGGGCCAGCATGGCCGGCCTGCTCACAGCCAGGGTCCTGACCGAGGCCTACGAGCGCGTCACTGTCGTGGAGCGGGACGTCCTGCCCGCGTGCGGCGAACATCGCCGGGGTGTTCCACAAGCTCATCACCTGCATGTTCTGTTGGCCAGCGGCCTCGCTGCACTGGAGACGCTGTTCGACGGGTTCGCGGAGGAGATGATGATGGCAGGTGGGCTGGTCGGCGACGTCCAGGCCGACGCCCGCTTGTACCTCGACGGCCACCACTACCGGCAGGTGTCCTGCGGCCTATATGTTCTGACCACAAGCCGGCCCCTGCTGGAAGGCCACCTCCGGCAGCGGGTGCGTGCCCTGCCTACGGTCGAGGTGCTGGATGGCTGTGACGCCGCCGGGCTTGAGGTCAGCGCCGATGGACGCCGAGTGACCGGCCTGCGCGTGCTGCCCAGGACGGACGGCGCAGCCGCGCAGACGTTGAACGCCGACCTGGTGGTGGACGCTTCCGGCCGCGGCTCGCGCACACCCGTCTGGCTGGAGCAGCTCGGCTACTCCCGGCCGGCCCGCGATGAGGTCCGAGTCGGGTTCGGCTACACATCGCGGCTCTACCGACTCGACCCCGACGTGCTTGGCGGCGAGGGGGCCAGGATCTCGAACGGGACATTGCCACACCGCTACGTCGGCGGCCTGCAACTCCTGGAGCACGGGCAGATGCTGGCCACCCTCGGCGGGTATGAGAGTAATCACCCACCAGTCGATCCCGAGGGCTTCATCGCGTTCGCCGCCCACCTTCCGGCCGACCTGTACGAGATCATCCAGCAGGCTGAACCGCTCAGCGACCCGATACGATTCACCTTCCCGGTCAGTGCGCGCAATCGCTATGAGCGGCTTCGGCGATTCCCGGACGGTCTGCTCGTGCTCGGCGACGCTATAGGCAGCTTCACTCCAACCTACGGTCAGGGAATGAGCGTTGCCGCGCTGGAAGCGCACGCATTGCGCGACTGCCTGCGCGGCGGCACCCGCCGGCTGGCGGCGCGGTTCTTCCGGGCGGCGGCCAGGATCGTGGATCGTGCCTGGGATATCAGCGTCATCAGTGACCTGCAGATGCCTGAGGTGATGGGCCGCCGCACCCTGAAGGCGCGACTAGTCAACGCCTATCTTCCCCATGTGCACGCGGCCGCCACGGTCGACGCCCGGGTCGGTGCCGCGTTCATACGAGTGTTCAACCTCCTCGACCCACCACCGCGACTGCTGAAACCCACCCTTGTGTTGCGGGTGCTGCGCGCCACCCTGCGCCGACGCCGCGACGTCCATACAGCGCTAGACCGTCCGGTGATGGCATCCCAGGAGGGTTATTCAAAATTCCCCGCTGGTGATGTGCGTGCAGAATCATTGTAGTTCACGCCGCACTCTGGCTGGAACTGGACTTCTGAATACATGAAATGGAGCGTCTAATCCGGCTCCACCCCATACCAATTTCCAGCCAAGCGTGGTGACCAACGGTAGGTGCACCCAAGCCATCACAAAGGAAACCGCCCGCCATGACCGACATCGACTTACCAAAGAATCCCGATTCGGATGATCACCACCATTAACGACGTTCTCGCCGACGCCACGGACAGTGTGGCTGACCTATTGCTGAGGATCAGTGACGGGGATCCGGCGGCCTGGGAGGAAATCCTCAGCCGATATGGCAAGCTCGTATCCACGACGGTGCGATCGTTTCGGCTGCAGGAAGCCGACGCACTCGACGCGATGCAGATGACCTGGCTGCGGCTAGCCGAAAACGCCCACCAGGTGCAGCACCCCGAGCGGTTAGGCGGATGGCTGGCAACCACTGCCCGCCGCGAATGCCTGTACATTCTGCGTCAGGCAAAGCGCAGATCGCATCTCACTGACGTGGCGCTAGAAACTGTCTCTGACCCCTCAACGGGTCCCGAGCAACACGCCATCGACGCTCACACTACACAGACGTTGCGCAAGCTCATCGACGAATTATCGCCGCGGCGGCGGGCCCTGATACGGATGCTGTTCACCGACAACTCCTGCTCCTACGCCGAGGTTGCTCGAATCACCGAAATCCCACTCGGCGGGATCGGGCCCACTCGGGCGCGGGCCTTACGACAGCTGCGGAACAAGCTCGACGAACACAAGGTGGGTCTGGGCGCTTAGCTACAAAGAAGGGAATATACCTCCATGACAGCCATGGTTTCTCCTCCCTCTGTCAAGACCGCCTTTGTTGTTGCCTCAGGGATAATCGTGCCGGACACCAGGATGGATGCGTCCCACAGACAAGAGCTAACGGCCCCGAGCGCTGATGGTAGCCAACCCGGCATCGCGGCTAGTGAGGCATCGCGGCTAGTGATCAGGGCCCCGGCAAAGTCGGATATGGGTTGTTGTGAGCTGCGGTGATGGTGTGCGACACGCCGGGGACTGAGGTGCGCTAGCGGGCATGACCCTGGGGTGATCATGACGGTT